>CBIHQZ010000362.1:0-6643 GCA_966212315.1 uncultured Myxococcales bacterium | reverse complement strand
GGGCGCGTACAGGCGAGCGCGCCGCACGCGAACACGAACGCGGCGAGTCGCAGTGGGGCCGTGCGGGCGAGCATCGGCATCGAGCGTATCGCTGCGACGGGAATGGCGCGAATGGGGGCGCGACTTACTCGGCGGGGAAGTCAGAGCGGGCGGGGCGGCGTACTCAGCCGATTCGAGACGAGCATCCAGCCGATCATCTTGTAGAGCAGTCGCGCGCCGACGTTGCCGTCCCACTCGTCGTCGCCGGGCACCACTTCGTTCAGATCCACGCCGACGATCACGCGTCCGGAACGAACGACCTCCGCGACGAGTTGCGTGGCCTGCGCGTATCCCAGACCGCCCGGAACCGGCGTGCCGGTGTGCGGGCAGAGCGTGGGGTCGAGGCCGTCGATGTCGAACGATACGTACACCCGTTCGGGGAGATCACTGACAATTCGCTGACACTGCGCGATCCATGATTCACCGTTCGAGAGTCCGCGTTGGATGTCCGCGTCGAAATACGCGCGGATGCGTCCCTGCGAGGCCACGATGCGTTCGTATTCTTCTTCCGAGAAGTCGCGGATGCCGACCTGCACGAGTCGCGCGACGTCGGGAATGCGACTGGTGACGTTGTACATGATCGATGCGTGCGATCCGTCGAAGCCCTCGTACGCGTGGCGAAGGTCGGCGTGCGCGTCGACGTGCAGTACGCCCATCGCCGGATGGCGTTCGGCGATCGCGCGGATTGCGCCGAACGGCGTGGAGTGATCGCCGCCCACGAGTGCGGGAAGCTTGCCTGCGTGCACGATCTGCCGCGTCTGCTCGTACACCCACTCGTCGACTTCGGCGCTGATCTCGTTCACTCGCGCGAGCGCGCGCGCCAGCGGTTTGCTCGAGCCGATCACGCCGCCTGCGTCGATCACGCGCTTCGCGAGGCCGCGTCCTTCGCGATGGAGACGCAGCACCGACTGCGGGATCTTGCGCATGAAGATGCCCGCCTCGTACGGCCGCCCGGTATCGATGTCGAAGAGGTCGACCTGCTTCGACGCTTCGAACACCGCCTTCGGCCCCTTCTCCGCGCCACCGCCGTACGAAGTCGTCGCCGCGAACGGCACCGGCAGCACGACCACGCTCGACTCGGCTTCGTCGAACGGAAGGCCGTAGATCCCCGACTCCGCGGAGGCGGCGGCTCCCGGATCGAACGTGCGCGGCGTGGGCTTCGGTGAAGTGGACGGGGACGTCGTGCGGGTCGTCATGAGTGGGCGCGGACGGTAGCACTCGCATCGCGGCGCGCGGAGCGTGATGCGCGCGAGCGCTCAGCCCGGAAAGAGACCGCGCGCAACGGCTTCGGCGCGGACCGTCGCGATGTCGAGTCCAAGCTTCCGGCACGCGAGCGCGAGACCGGACTCGCAGTCCGCCATGATCTCCCATGGCGAACGGAGCGCTGCCGCGATTGCGTGCAGGCTTCCGCGCAGGAGTCGTGTCGGCGTCGCAGTCCCCTCGATGACGTTGATCCCGGTCTCGATGGCGTGGTCGATGAACGGCGCCGATCGCACCATCTCCAACGCGGCGCTCGGTTCGGGAACGTCGCAGTCGGCGCGCACCACCGCGAAGAGCACCAACGGACGACCGACCGCGCGTCGCTCGGCGAGCACGGCTTCGACCACGGCTCGCACTTCGTCTGCAGTCGGGTGCTTGCTCCAACGGATGAAGCAGATGCGATCGACCGATCCGACGACGCATCGCGATGGGATTTCCCCGCCCACGAAGAGCACCGTATCGCGGCGGACCATTCGTGTGAGATCGATTCCGAGGAAAAGCAGCACCCGCGCGCTGAGTCTCTACGGTCGAGGCTCAGCGCGGGAGTCGGCAGAGGAACGACGGATCGGTGCGACCGCACGGGATGTCGTTGAGTGCGAACGCGTGATCGCGCCACAGGTGCCCGCAGTCGTCGGCGGCTCCGGAATCGTTGTTCGGTTCGCCCGGAAGCCACTGAACGAAGTCGGTGGGCGTGCCGTCGCTCCATCGCCACGCGCCCTCTTGTTGATCCTCCGCGAGCCCGACCCACGCGCCGACTGCCGGGGTTCCCGCGAGTGCAAGCACGCGGTTCGCACACACGCGCTCGGCTTCGTCGTGGATGCTCGCGAGATCGCCGCCGACACTTCGGCACATCGCGCGCGCTTGCGCCCAGGTGCGACCGGCAGCGCCGTCCGTCCAGAAGCGGGCGTTGCCACACACGTAGCCCAGGTCGGGGCCCCGCGATGCAGCCTGTGCTGCGCGAACATCGCCGCGTGGGGGGCGGTGCGACAACGCGGACGTTGCGACGAGTGAGGCTGCGACTGCGAACGAGAAGACGGCGCGGAAGGGCATGACCCTGGGACAACGCGCGTAGGTCTCGGCGCTTACACGGTCGACGCGTGAAGCGCGCCGTGTGTTCGCTACACTGCGCGACGCGATGCGCGCGAAAGAGTCCGATCTCGAGTATCAGCGTTGGATCGCCCGCGTATTCGATCGGCCCGTCACCGAGCCGGCTTGGTGGTGGGACGATGCGATCTTCGACGAGGCGCCCATCGAGCCAGACCCCGAGACGGCCGTGTCGTATCTCACGCGACTCTTCGACGATCCGGCGCCGCTCCTCGCGACGTACTCGGCGGATCAGATCGGTCAGGGTTTGTGGTTTCTCTGCGACAACTCGTGCTCGAACCATCTGCTCGCGGTCGCCGACGATCGCATCGACTGGGCGAGTCGACGGCGGTGCATCGAAGCGATTCCGTCGCTCCACGCAAAGCTGTTCGCGCGGGCATGCAAGCCGGTCCTCTCGCATCAGCAGACGAGCGGGTCGGGGCGATCGATCGAGACGGCCTGTTACATGTTCTGGGACATCGCGCCGCTGAGCGCGCATCGCGACGCGAGTCATCGCGAGCAAGACGAGACGTGCCTGAATGCGATGCGAGAGACACTGCGCGTCGACCACGTGGCCTGCCAGGAAAGCGCGCTGCACGGGCTCGGGCACTTTCACTACGGGCACCCGGCGCGAGTCGCCGAGATCGTCGATGCGTTCTTGCGGCAGAACCCGAAGCTGCCTCCCGCGCTCCATCAGTACGCGACGATGGCGCGCGTCGGCCGAGTGCAGTGAGCGGGCTCAGCGCATCGTCACGACGGGGCATGGTGCGTGGCGCACTATGTAGTCGGCCACGCTTCCGAGAACCGCACGCGCGAGCGCGCCGCGCGCGTGGGTGCCCGTAACGATCAGGACGCCTTTCAACTCGCCGGCGCGCTTCACCACTGCGTCGCCGACGTTGGTGGTGACGATCGCCTCGCATGACGCATCGACGTTGGCGCGCGCGGCGATCTCGCGAAGGCGCGTCTTGATTGCATCGAGGTCGTCGACCGTCGGAGTCACCGGCGCGATCACGCCGTCCGGCGAAACGGGCGGCGGCACGAGCATCACGCCATGCAGGATCGTGAGCGTCGCGCCGTGCAAGCGCGCGTAGTCCGCGGCCCATGCGAGCGCGCGATCGCTGATGTCGTCGAAGTCGTACGCCACGAGCACGGTGTCACTCATGGAGCCGATCCTACCGCGCGGTTCATCAACCCTTGCGGGACAAGGGACCTTCACTGATCTCGCGCGCCACCGACTCGTGGATCGCAGCGGCCTCTCGCGTGAGAAAATCGCGCAAGACACGATCGAGTTTCGCGTCGGCGATCCAGTGCGCGCTGCGCGTGATCGACGGCTCGAACCCGCGCGCGAGCTTGTGCTCACCGCCCGCGCCGGGCTCGAACAGCGTCCATCCGTTCCGAATGCTCTCGTCGATCGAATGGTAGAAACAAACGTTGAAGTGCAAGAACGGATACTCCGCAGTCGCTCCCCAGTAGCGGCCGTACATTCGCGTTCCGCGCACCGCGTTGAAAGCACCCGCCACCGGTGTGCCGTCGCGATCGCGAGCGATGACCCAGTCGAGCCGATGCCGGAAGACGTCGGCGACGCGCGCGAAAAACTTCTTGTTCAGATAGCGGCGGCCATAGAAGAACTTGTCCACGGTCGACGCGTAGAACTTGAACATCGGGTCGACGAGGTCGGCCGTGATCGCATCGCCACGCAGGCTCTCGATCCGCATGCCGTCGCGCTGCACTTGTGCACGTTCGCGTTTGATTGCCGTTCGCCGCTTCGATTGAAACCGGTTCAGGAAGTCGTCGAACGTGCGGTAGCCGTGGTTGTGCCAGTGGAACTGGACGCCGAGTCGTTCGGCATATCCGTGCGCTTCGAGCGCGCGGGACTCCGGCTCGTGGAGAAAGTTCACGTGCACGCTGGAGAGATCGGTCTGCTTTGCGAACTCACGCGCCGTGTCGGCAACCCACCCGGCGACATCTTCGAGCGACTCGCTCGGGGCGCGGAGCAGTCGTGAACCATTCGCCGGCGTGAACGGCACCGCGACGAGAAACTTCGGGTAGTACTCGACCCCGAGACGCTGTGCGACGTCGGCCCACGCCCAGTCGTACACGAACTCGCCTTCGGAGTTTCCCTTCACGTACGCGGGGGCCGCCGCGACGAGCAGTCCATCGCGCCAGAACGTCAGATGGCGCGGTGCCCACCCGGCCCGTGGCGACACGCACCCCGCAGCCTCGAGCGCTTCGAGCCACGCCCATTCGACGAAGGGCGAGTCGTCGTCGGTGTGCAGCGCATCCCACGCTTCTTGTGGCACATCGCGGATGCTCTCGATCACGCGCACACGCATCGACATCGGGGAGCGAGCCTTGGGGTCGACGCGCGGCAGCGCCACCGGTCTCTCGCAGACAGGGCGACGTTCGCGCGACGTACGGCGGTGCTACGGTCCGCGGCCGTGAAGCAACTTTCGGTCGCCGATCGATACCGTGCCGTGCGCGCGTATTCGCTCGCCCTTTGCGAGCCGCTCGAAACGGAAGACTACGTGGTGCAGTCGATGCCCGATGCGAGCCCGGTCGCGTGGCATCTGGCGCACACGACGTGGTTCTTCGAAACGTTCGTCCTCGCGCACTTCGTCGCCGGGCATCGTCCCCACGATCCGCGCTGGGGTTTTCTCTTCAACTCGTACTACGAAGCAGTCGGACCTCGTCACGCACGCGCCGAGCGAGGGCTCGTGACCCGTCCCACCGTTCGCGAGATTCGCGCGTATCGCGCCGCCGTCGACGAGCAGGTCGCATCGTTGCTGGCGCGACTCGAGAGTCTCGACGCCGCCACGCAGACGAGCGTGCGCGAGCGCGTCGTGCTCGGTCTGCACCACGAGCAGCAGCACCAGGAGTTGCTCCTCACCGACCTGCTCCACGCGTTCTCGTGCAATCCGATCGAGCCCGCGTACGCGCGCGATCCGCTGATGCCGTCGGCGCCGCCTTCACCGCGACGATGGCTCGAGCATCCCGGCGGCCTTCACGTCATCGGCTACGACATCACGCGCGACGGCGAGTTCTCGTTCGACAACGAGTCGCCCGCCCACAAGACGTACGCCGAGCCGTTCGCGATCGCGTCACGCCTGGTGACATGCGGCGAATACCTCGCATTCGTCGAAGATCGCGGCTACGAACGCCCCGAATTGTGGCTCTCGGACGGCTGGGCGACGGTGCGTGCCGAGCAGTGGTCGATGCCGATGTACTGGTCACGCGATGCCAGCGGGTGGAGTCGATTCACGCTGCACGGTCGTGTTGCATTGGATCACGACGCGCCGTTCATGCACGCGAGTGGCTACGAGGCCGACGCGTTCGCGCGGTGGTCCGGTGCGCGTCTGCCGACCGAGTCCGAATGGGAACTCGTCGCGCGTGAGCACGCCGGTCCCGATGCCATCGACGTCGCACCATCGCTGATCGCGCGGCATGCCGGTGTGCACGAGACCACGCTCTTCGGCGGCGCGTGGAACTGGACCGCGAGTCCGTACGTCGCCTACCCGGGCTTCCGCACTGCGGACGGCGCGATCGGTGAGTACAACGGCAAGTTCATGGCGAACCAGGTCGTGCTGCGCGGTGGCTCTTGCTTCACGCCGCCGGGACACGTGCGTGCGAGCTATCGAAACTTCTTCCCGCTGCGCGCGCGCTGGCAGGCCACCGGGATCCGGTTGGCGCGATAGCGAGGCGCGGGAATCGTGGTGCTCTCCCGCCGGCGTCGGATCGACGCTCGTACGCAGCGTCGGCGTCTCGCTCCATCGCCGCATGAGGCTGCGACAGCACTGTATTCACCGGAAGCCACGCAGGACGCATTCGCGCCGAGACGAACACAGCGCACTGCGCACTCAACGCCGCTGACGATCGTACTACCTCGTTCCCGGTCCTCATCGCCCGCCGCCATCGTTCCAGCCCCTCTCTCGACGATGCCTGCGTTCGCGCTCGCAGCGCGGGCGTCGGAGGGAGAGGGGCGCGCGGCAGCGGGGGTGAGGTCCCGCGCCTACCGGCACATCGAGGTCGACACGATCCAGTCCGCGCCAGCACACGCTCCATTCGTCGGACCACTCAGCTCACCGGTCAGGCACTGCGACGTGTTCGCGCAGTAACCGCATCCGACGAGATCCGCACACGCACCGCACGACTTCACGTCCGCGCACATCGCGCCGTGCCCGGGATCCCCCGCGTCGCTCGCGCCCGGACACGTGGTGGGAAGCCATTGCCACGACGCGTTTGGACAGCCGCCCGCCGACGGTCC
>CBIHQZ010000361.1:0-6644 GCA_966212315.1 uncultured Myxococcales bacterium | reverse complement strand
ATCACTTCGGCCGCGGAATTCGCGACCTGCACGGTGTTCGCATCGACGACCACGCTCGCCGCCGGCGCCGCGCTCTGCGCGCGTGCACGCGGTGCCGCGAGGATCGAGCCGAGCGCGAGACAAGCCGCCGCGAAGGACACTCGAGCGTTCATCAGGGCGTTCGACGGAGGCGTGGGTCGTTTCATTCGATCCCTCCCGAAACCCTGACGCGATCCATTCTCAGCCGCCCGCGCGATGCCCCGCGCAGTGACCTGCTTCGCACACGCAGCTGCCGCCGCAATCGAGCGTTCCGGCCGCGCAGTTGCGGGTGCACATGATCCCCGTGCACTGCGGCGCCCGCGCACGCGGCACACACGCGGCGGCGTGACAGCACGCGTCACGCACGCAGTCGTCGTCGGTCGTGCAATCGCCCGCAGCGGCCGTCGGTGCCGTGCTCGCGGGCGGCGCGGATGATTCCGTCACCGGCGCGGCACTCGCTTCACTTCCCGACGCCGGCTCGCTCCCCGACGACGCCTGCGTGCTCGTCGTGCTCCCGCTCCCCGTGTCGGGCGACGAACAACGCGCCGCAGCGAACACCATCGCAAAGGCCACCGACCAGCGTTTCAACGACGTCATGGATCGCGGGCATAGCACGCCCCCGCCGCGCGTTGGGAGTGAGCGGCGCCACCCATAGGGACGCGCATCCGAGAACGAATCGGCGCCGAAGGGAGTGCTACAGTTCCGCCATGACCATCGACTTCGGTGACTACATTTCGCGTCGCAAGTCAGGGTTCGTCGGCGATCGCGGAGGCGATCAGTACGCGTACTCGGGCGATCTCAAGATGCTGAAGACCATGCGCACCCTGAAGCCCATCGAACTGGCGGTCGCGAGCACGGTGCGACTCGGCAAGGGAGTGGTCGCCGGCGATCTGCTCGGCACCTCGGTGAAGGTCGGACCGAATCAGTATCCGCGCGTGTATCAGATCGCGAAGTCGTGCGCGGACACTCTCGGGATCCCGATGCCGATGGTGTTCGTGCAGGGGCGCATCGATTCGGTGAACGCGTACACGATGGGCACCGACAAGGAGTCGGTGATCGTGCTGCACAGCGTGACGGTCGATTACCTCAGCGACGAAGAGCTGAAGTTCGTGATCGGTCACGAGTGCGGGCACATCCAGAACGGGCACATGGTCTATCTCACCGCGCTGCGCATCCTCGCGCAGCTGGCGACCGCGATGCTCGGATGGTTCGTGCAGCCGGCGCTCATCGCGTTGCAGAGCTGGTCACGCGCCGCGGAGATCACCTGCGACCGAGCCGGGCTGCTGTGTTGCGGCGATCTCGACGTGGCGCAGAAGTCCTTCTTGAAGCTCGCGGCCGGGAGCAAGCAGCTCTTCGATCAGCTCAACATGGACCAGTTCCTCGACCAGATGCGCGAAGGGCGCGAGGGGATCGGGCGAGCGTCCGAGTTGACCAAGTCGCATCCGTATCTCCCGAAGCGGATCGAGTCGCTGCGGCACTTCGCCGAGAGCGAAGTCTTCCGCAAGTCGGTCGGCCTTCCAGGTGGCAAGGCACTTCCCGATGTCGACAAGCTGGTCGAAGACATCGTCAAAGTGCTCTGAACGCACTTGCCGATTCGAACCGCCGCGCGATGAACGACGAGTAAGCAGACGAGGTCGAGACGATGAGTTTGAAGCCGCTGTTGGACACGAAGAACGATGTGGTCGCCGAATTGGAGAAGCTCGCGGATCTGTCGCAGAAGTCGGGCACGGCTTCGCTGCACGACCGCCTGGTGAACGACCGCATCCCTCGCTTGAAGGAAGAGCGGCTCGTTCTGGTGGTGCTCGGCGAGTTCAATCACGGCAAGACCACGTTCGTGAACGCGCTTCTCGGCGGCACCGTGCTCCCCACCGGCATCACGCCGACGACGGCGTTGATCCACGAAGTGAAGTTCGGTGAACCGCGCGCCGAGGTGGTGTTCCGCCCGAAGGATTCGGAAGGCACGTCGATCCCGGATCCGCTCCGCATCGTCGGCGGCGAGCGGCGGTTCATCGAGTGGGGAAAGCTTGCAGACCTGGTGGTGGGCGGTGAGCTTCCGCCCGATGACGTGCTCCGCGTCGAGATCGATTACCCGTCGGAGATGCTGCGCGACCGCGTGACGCTGGTCGACACCCCTGGCGTGAACGATCTCAATCTGCAGCGCGCGGAGATCACCTACGGCTACGTGCCGCGCGCCGACGCGGTCGTGTTCCTGCTCGATGCGGGACAGATCCTGAAGGACAGCGAGCGTCGCTTCTTGCGCGACAAGCTTCTCGGCGCCGGCCGCGATCGCATCATCTTCGCGATCAACAAGGCCGACGTGCTCGACGAGAAGGAGCGCGAGGAAGTGCTCTCGTACGCGCGCAAGCAGATCGCGCAGCTCGTGCCCGGATCGCCGGTGCTGCTGATCTCCGCGGAGAAGGAAATCGCGGGCGACACGGGCGGATCGGGCTTCGTGCAGTTGAAGGAACGCCTCGTCGATCTGCTCGGCGAGAACCGCATGCGCATGCTGGTGGACTACGGCGCCGACGAAGGGCTGCGCGTGTCGCAGATGCTGATCCGCGGGCTCGAAGTGCGGCGTCGCGCGATCACGATGTCCGCGGAAGAACTGCAGCGGCGCATCGAATCGCTGGAGACCGATCTCGAGTCCTCCAAGGGAAGCATCGCCGAGCGCAAACGACGCATCGACGAAGAGGTCAGTGCAGTGCGCGCGGTCGCGCGGCGCGACTTGTTCGCATTCGCGGAGGAGTTCGCCCTCGCGATCCCGCAGCAGCTCGAGACGCAGAGCGCGGACGACGTGCGGCGCTACCTGGCAGGCTTCATCGAAGACACCTGGAAGAAGTGGCTCGAGCGCGAAGGGCAGGTCGTCGGCGGCAAGCTGGAAGCCCTGGCGGAAGAGATCGTCGCGATCCTGAACGAGGACGCACGCGAGGCGGCGCAGAAGCTGAAGTCTTTCCTCGGCGAGTCGTCGACCGAGGTCGACATCAAGGTCGACACGCTCCCGTACGACGTCGGCGTGTTCGCGCTCGGCGCGTTCGGCATGAGCGTGATGGTGCTGTCGAACCTGCTCGTGGGCGGCTTGCTCACCCTCGCGGCGCCGGTGCTGGCGCTGGTGTTCAAGGATCGTCTCGACAAGGAAGTGAAGAAGAAGGCGATCGCCAACGCGCCCGACGTGATCCGTCAGGTGGCGAAGAAGGTCGAACCCGAGTTGTGCGGCACGATCGATCGCTTCGGAGAGAAGCTGAACGAGTTCGTGATCACGGCGACCGAGGAACTTCGGCGCAGCATGATCGAAGTGCTGAACAACACGAAGGCCGCACTCGACGACGCGAAGACCGGCGCGGAGCCCCCGGTGCGCGAAGTGGATTCACTGCTCGAGCAGGCGCGTGCGATCAACGCGCGCGTGGAACAACTTCGCGGCAAGGTCTGGCAGCCGTAGCTTTCGCGCAGACCCCTCCCCTCACCTTCACGTCGGACCGCGAGCCCTCCCCGAACGACACCCGCGCGGTACTCGATCACGCAGGCGTCGTCCGAAGAGGGCAATCAATGAGCGCCGCGCATTACGCTCGCGAGCACGCGTGCCCTCTTCGACCGACAGCATCGCGCGTCGATTGGTCTCGTGAGGCGGTCGGCCGGGGAGGGGCAATTGAACGCAGCGATTCAATTGATGGGGAGGGGTCTACGTCAGCGCGCAATCCGATCGGTGCGGACCGCTCTGCGTCAGCGCCGTTTCAACGCTGCGCTTCGAGCGCGTGGATCTGCTGCTCGATCCACGCTTCCTCCGGCGTGCCGCGCCGCCCGTCGAGATACTCGCGCATGAATTCCAACGCGTGCTGCACGTCGTGGAGCGCGCGGTACGTGACCGCGAGGTTGTAGAACAGCTCCGGCGTCTGCAGATACTGATGCGCCTGCTCGAACGCGATCAGCGCCTGGCGATAGTTCCGGCGGCGGTAGAGCGACACGCCCCGCTGAAACCAGGTGTTCCCTTCCTGACTGAGTGCGTCGGTGGTCGGCAACGTCTGCGCGATCCCTTCGCGACGGCGCTGCTCGTAGGCGCGCAGCGCGGCCACGCGGCGTTCGATCTCCGCGAGCTGCTCGGCCGATGGCGTCGGCGTCGCGTGCTGCACGATCTCGAAGAAGTGGATCGCCTGTTCGACATCGCCCATGCGCTCGTAGACCCGCGCCAGGTTGAACGCCATCGCCGGCCCCGGATACAGCTCGTACGCGCGCCGAAACGACTGCGCCGCGTTCGGGAAATCACCGCGCGCATACGCCGCCGATCCCTCGCTGAACGCTTGCGACACCTGCTGCGCCTGCTCGCCCGTCGGCGCGACGAAGCCCGCACCCGCGCCCGCGCTCGCATCCGCCGAAGCATCCGCGCTCGCGACATCGTCCGCCGGCGGCGCCGAACTCGGCGCGGCACTCGGCCCGCCACCACCGCTGCTCGCGTTGTCATGCGTCCGGGTCTGGTCGCTCGAATGCGACCCACCGCACGAAGCACTCACCACGAGCGCGAGAACCGCCGCGGCCCACGAAATCCGCCGCACTTACTCGTCCCCGCGATCGACGCGATCCGCGTCGCGCGCTTCCATCTCGTTCACGAGATCTTCCAGCCGACGAATCGTGCGACGCAGTTCCTTGACCTCTTCGCGCGTCGCGATGTTCAGCGACTTCGCCACCGTGCTCGTCGCGGCCGTCGCGGCGGTCTGCACTTTTCCGCGCAGCGCCATCGCTTTCATCACGGTCCCCATCACCTTCGGATTCATCGCGACCTGCATCACTTTCGGGTTCTGCATCAGCTTCATGAGCTGATCCATCGCGGTCTTCTTCACGTCCATGATGTCCTCGTCGCGCTCCGTATTCGCGCGATCGGTCGCGCGTCGCGGGAAGCTATGGCCCTCGTCAAAGGGTGTCAACGCACACGCGCCGTCGCTGCGCGGTGACGGTAGACTGCGTCCATGCGCTTTCGACTCGTTGCTCCACTCACGTTGTTCGCAGCCCTCGCCACGTCGCTGATCGCGCCCCTCGATGCCCGCGCCCAGGCGCGCGCGGTGCACGAAGAAATCCTCGGCGTCGATCCGGCCCGCGGTGTGCTCGCCTACGTCGAACGATCGCCTTCGCCACTCACCACCTTTCCCACCGTCGCGATCGTCGAGGTCTCGCGCGACGGCTCTGTCAATCGCATCCGCCTCACCACCGACGAAGACGTCGCGCAGTGCCGCGCCACCCACGATGCACCCGCCACGCGCGGCGCCATCGACGCACGCGTGCTTCGCGACATCGAGAGCGCGCGTTCGCGCTATCGCATCGGCAGCGTGCTCCCCGTCGCGCAGCCGCTCGGTGCGGGGCCGTGCACGCGTGCACCGTTCGCGCGCGGACAAGCGACGCTTCCCGACCAGCTCGCGATCACGATCGAGCCCACGCCCGACGGCGCATCGACGCATCTCGTTCTCACCCGCAACGGACGCCCGGGCGCGCCGGTCGACGTGCCGTCGGTCACGCTCACGCAAGGCGCCACCGTCACGCGCGCGCCGTACAACCGCATCGCCGACGTGCGCGAGTTGCCCGGCTCCGACGACTTCGCGGTGCTGCTCCGTTCGGACGCGTGCACTCCGGAAGGACAGAGCGTGCCGGTGCGCGCGATTCGCATGGCCGCGCCGCCGTATCCCGAACGACCGTTGCAGCCGCTCACGCACGTGGAACTCAGCGAAGCCGACGTCATCCGCGCGGTCGCGCCGCAAGCGCGTCGTCGCGTGGTCGAAGAAACCAGCGGCTGGTATGTCGGCCGTGCGCGCATCGTGTTCGACAACGCGTGGGCGGTTCCGGGCCCCGGCGACGAACGCATTCTGATTCAGTACACGCGCGTCGAGCCCGACATGCCGCCGCCCACCGTCGAAGCGGGGCAGGCCTACGCGCAGTTCGCGCTCGCGACCCGCAACAGCGCCGGGCGCATTCGCGTGGTGCATCAGCTCGCGCCGCCGACGCGCGACAACGTCTTCGAAGGCACGGGCCAGGAAGCGTTCCTCGCGGATCTCGACGGCGACGGCACCACCGAGGCGGTCGTGCGCGCGCGCTATCGCCCCGACAGCGAAGCGCTGAGCGTGATTCACGTCGCGAGCGATTCGCTGCAGTACGTATGGCGCGGTCAGACGATGCTCGACGAACGCACCTCGCAACTCGCGACCAACGCGAACTGGCGTCGCTGCGACGTCGGGCTCGACGGACATCAACTCGTGCTGCGTTGCCGCACCGCGGTGTATCGCCCGAACGCGGCCGCGAGCGACGAACCCGTCTCGCGTGGACGGCTCGTGCAGCGCATCGGCTGGAACGGCGGCATCGTCGCGGTCGACGAACAGCGCGAGTAGCGCGCCCTCGAGCCCCCACCCCGCGGTAATCTCGCGACGCCATGCGATCGACATCCACCACCCTCGCCATCGCTCTCGCGTTCGCGTCTCTCGCGGCATGTGACAAGTCCGCTTCGACGGGAAACACAGCGCAAGAGGCGCCTCCCCGTCCCACGCCACCGGCGGTCGCCGTCCGCGATGCAGGCCCGCCGGCGGATCGCACCATCGTGCGCCGCGTGATCACGTTCTATCGCTGGCAGAGCACCGAGCCGGGCGGGCCCGATG
>CBIHQZ010000360.1:0-6648 GCA_966212315.1 uncultured Myxococcales bacterium | reverse complement strand
CCGCGCGTCTCGATGACGCTGCCGCACGAGATGAATCCGCGACCCGGGTAGTAATACGAGAACAGCGCGCACATCTCCTGCGGGAATCCGAGCGGCGTGTCGGTGGTGTTGTTCCACTCGCACACGAGACGCATCCGATCGCCGGCATGGAGCGCGAGCGGCGCATCGAGCGGGAACGTGCGCTGCGGCGGATTGAACTGCAGTCGCATCCCCGCGACTTCGTCGTAGATCGTCTCGACCGTCTGCGAGCCCGCCGCGATGCGTTGCACCGCAAGATGCGTGGCCCATTGATGCGTGTGACCGATCATGTTCACGACGTTCATGTCCGCATCGACGGTGCACTCGAGCGTCTGTCCGTACGACGCGTGCGGCGGGATCAGCATGTCGCCGTCGCTAATCGCGAAGCCATCCGCGTAGTGCTGGATCGACGTCGGATCCGCGCGCTGTGCCACGAGTGCATCACGCACGCGAATGTCTTCGGTCGACACGTTGAGGTAGTGGCTCTGGATCACGAGCTGCGAGCCCGCCGGGATCTTGATCGCGAGCCCTTCCGGAAGCCGGAGGCCTTGTTCGTTCGATTCCGCGCCGCCGCCGACGAGACGCAACGACGTCATCTCTTCGTCGGTGCACGGGTGAGGCGCGCCGGGGGTTTCGTACGTCGAGGTGTAGAAGAGAATCGCGTGGTGCCCGCCGGGGCCCTGGTAGCTGTGCAACTCACGCGTGTCGAACGGCTCGGTGAGCGTCGTCGCGGTGTATGTGCAATAGAGAATCTCGTCGCCTGCACGAACGGTGTACTCCGGCGTCTCGAGCAGGATCGCGCCGTCGGGCACGGCGGGGCGTTGATAGACCCACGCGTCGCGTCCGGCGTCGGCGTGATTCGAGTTGGAACACGATGCGGCGGCGATGGCCGCGACGACGAAGATCATCGAGCGCGATGTCATGGCGATACCTCGGCGGGTCGGGGGCCCCATTCTGCGCGGGTTTTCCTGATGAAGCGAGACGCTGTCGATGCCGCGCGTAGGGCTTGACCATCGCGACCCCGATCCGAATACTCCGCGGTCCCTCGGCGTCGGGTCGGTTGTCGACGACGCCCAGGGTGAACGGACTCATTTCCCCGTGGCGATGGACGAACTGTCGGCTCACCTCGATCGAGGGTGGGACCTATTGCAAAAAGGGGATCTCCGCGGCGCGAAGGCCTCGGCGCGACGCGCGCTCGAAGCGGACAAGGACTCGCCCGAAGCGCACAACCTCCTCGGGTTCGTCGCGGCACAAGAGGGCGAGGCGGACGAAGCGCTCGAGCACTATCGCACCGCGATGGCGCTGGACGACGGGTTCATCGATCCGTTGCTCAACGCGGCGGAAGTGCTGATCCACCCACTGCGCGAGTACGACGAAGCAATCTCGCTCTGCGACGAAGTGCTCGAGTTCGCCGAAGGTGAAGACGAGATCGCCGACGCAGTGCTGCTCAAGTTCGACGCGCTCCTCGGCAAGGGCGATCGCGACGCCGCGAAGAAAGTTCTCGATCGGCTGCCCGAGGGCTTCGAAGGAACGACGTATCCGTTTCTGCTCGGACGCGCGTTGTTCGAAGCGGGCGATCGGGCCAAGGCCATGCCGCATCTGCAAAAGGCGATCGCCACGGATCCGCGCAATGCCGACGCGCACTACTACCTCGGGCTCGTGCACGACGAGCAGGGAGACACGCGATCGGCAACGCTCTCGTTTCTCGAAACGCGCGCGATCGACATCGATGCACCGCGCCCTGCGTGGTCTCTTGCGCGCGACGCGTTTCAGAAGACGGTCGAAAAGGGCTTCGCCGGGCTCGCACCCGAATTGCTCGAGCAGCTCGACAAGACGCTCGTGCTCGTGACGGACACGCCCGGGATGGAAATCGTGTGCGACGGCGTCGATCCGCGGAGCCCGGTGCTGCTCGACGGCATCAAGCGCAGTGACGAGCCCGGCCCGCTCGCGGCTCGCGTCTTCATCTATCAGCGCAACATCGAACGCGTCATCGCGGGCATCGAAGAACTCGAAGAAGAGATCACGCATCAGCTCACCGAAGAGGTGAAACACGTGCTCGAGCACCGCGAACGCGACGAGCATCCCTCGGCGGACAAACCCCCGACCCGCGGTGCGACGCCGGATGGCCGCACGCGTGATCGGGAACGAGAGCGCGAGCGCGAAGCCAAGGACGAAGAGTCGAAGCCGGCAGCGCGCCCGCGTAAGAGCTGAGGGCCGAGATCAGACGCCCGGCGGCGGGCGTTTCTGATCACGCGGCAGTTTCGGGTCGCATCGAGGATCGTCACGGCGGAGGCCGAGTCGCGGGATCTCCGGGCCAGGATCGCCGGGGTTCGGCGCATCGAGGTCGTCGTCGAGGTCGTCGATGGACTCCGCCGGCTGCGCGGCCGGTGCGTCGCGTTTCGTGTCGCGCGTGCTCATGCGCGATCGAAGTGCAAATGGGGGACCGGACGCGACCTCAGCCCCGCGCCTCACCCCAGAACGCCACCCAGTCTTCATCGAACGCGGCCTCGAGCCATTTGTGACTCATCGGTATCTTCACTGCGCGCGCGTGGAGCATCACTCGCCGCGCCGTGATCACCGAGCCGTCGTCGCGCGTGACGTGCCTCGGTCCGCCGTAGCTTCGATCACCGACGATCGCGCATCCGGCTTTCGCGGCGTGCACTCGGATCTGATGCGTTCGTCCGGTCTCGAGATCGAGTTGAACCAATGCGAGCGGTGCCGCGGTCTCGAGCACCGCGTAGTGCGTCGTCGCGGCGACCGGATCGATGCCACTCGCCGCCACCCGCTTCGTGCGATCGCGCGGATCGACGCCGATGGTCCAGTTCCACGTCCCCTCGCCCGGCGACGGCGTCGCCGACGTGATCGCGACGTAGCGCCGCGCGTACTTCCCCTTCTCGCGCGCTTCGATGGCGCGGCCGCGCGCCCGCGTGCTCAGCGCGAACAAGACGATCCCAGTGACTTCGACATCGAGCCGCGACAGCGGATGCGGCGTGATCGTTTCGTCGCCGAGGATCTCGGTCCGCACCCGATCGACGAGAGACGTGACCTTGGCACTCGCGGGAGCGGTGGTCGGAATGCCGGACGGCTTGTGCACCGCGAGCCAATCCTGGTCGCGATGAATGATGACGAGGTCAGCCACGAGTTTCACCAGCGCGCGATACGATCTCGATGACGCCTCGGTCGCCGTCGACGCGGACGACGTCGCCGGTGTTCAACGCACGCATCACACCGACCGCGTTCACCACGGTCGGAACTCCGTACTCGCGCGCCACCAGCGCAGCGTGCGAGAGCGCGCCACCGAGTTCGGTCACCACCGCCGCGGCCGAGAGAAACAACGGCGTCCATCCCACATCGGCGACCGGCGCGACCAGCACTTCACCCGGCTGCAGATGCACGCCATCGGAAGGCTCGCGCAGCACTCGCACGGTGGCCACCACGCACCCCGGAGACGCTGCGATGCCGTCGATGCGATCGCGTGCGTCGACTGTCGCGGGCGGCACCGGCGGCGGCGAACCGATGAACATCGTGGGCGGATCGGGTCGAGCCAGATCGCGGGCCACGTCGGCGCGTCGCTCGATCACGAGCGGCGCGAGATCGATCGATTCACCGCGCAAGAATCCTCGTAGTTCATCGAGCAGCAGATAGAACGCTGCATCGGCGCCGACCGACGGTTCACGCCGTGCGAGACGCTTGCTCGCTTCGAGCGCGACCAGGCGGAAGAAGCCGAGTACTTCGGTGACGCGCGCACGCATCCGCTCGCGCAGTCGAATGAAGCGACGCGCGCGTGTGAGCAGATGCCGTGACGCCGAACGCGCGGGTCCCGGCAAGAGGCGCTCGAGTTCGCGCTCGGCAGCAGCGCGTGCTTCGTGCTGGCGCTCGACGCGCGTGAGAGCCGGCGCTTCGGGGCGATCGATCTGCGCTTTGAGCACCGCGAACAGCACGCCGGGTGACTCGCGCCATCGCGGCGTCGACAACTCGGCTTCGCGCGGGGCCCGATGTCCGTACGCGCGGAGGAAGGCCTCGAACGATCGCTTCGTCTGACCGGGCGGGAGATCCGCGGTGGTCAGCGTGGCGAGATCACGGGTCTCGAGCAACGCGCGCACCGCCGGTTCGCGACGAGCGGTGTCGGCCATGTGGATCAGCGCGATGCCGGGCGCCGCGCTCTCGAGGTCGGCGATGCCGGTGAGCAACTCGCGCTCGAGGCGCACGGCGTCGGCGCGCGCGAAGGTGTGCAGCAGCACGCGAATCGCAACGATCGAAGAAAGACTTCCCGATGCACACGTGAGCATCAGGGCCCCGGTGCGATCGAGAAGCTTCTCCAGACGATCGAGCCAGTCGGCGAGTTCGCGCGATGTGAGCGCGCCGAGATGCCCCGACTCGAACGCGGCTTTCTCCGCACCGTACGTGCGATCGAACTTCGACAGTCGCGAGTCGAGCCAGGTGTTCTCCAGAACGAATCGCGCACCGATCATCGGCGCGCGCATCACGAACTTCGCCCACGCTCCCGGCTCCACCTGCTGTTCGATTTCGTCGAGTCCCGCGCCGCCGCCGAATTCGAGCAGCATCTTCGGATCGAGTATCGGCACTTGCGACGCAATGCGCATGAACGTCGTGAGATTGAGATAGATCCGTCCGTGGAACTGCCCGACGAGTTCCGCTTCCGGCGGCACCTTGCAGCCCAGCGCGCCGAATGCGCGGCGAAAGCCGATGTCACTGAACGCCACGCCCACCGACCACGTGAGCGGCAGCGCCACGCCCGGCAGCGCTTCGCCGACGTTCAGGTTGCTCCAGATCCACGTCGCGCGATCATCGGCATTCTTCTTCGCGCCGCCGACGATCGGACGCGACTGCAGCACCCACAGCGCACCGTCTTCGAATGCCCACTCGATGTCGCGCGGTCCGTTCGCGGCGTTCTCGATCGCTCGGCCACACGCCGCCAACGCGCGCAGATGAGCCGCGTCGAGGGCCGGGGCTCGAGCCGCGTCGCCGGCCACCGGTTCACGCACGAGCGAGCTGCCCGCGAGGCGCACCGCGTGGGACTTCTTCCCCAGCGTTTGCGCGCGCACGTGGCCCGTATCGCGATCGATGCGATACACGTCGGGCGCGATCGACCCGTCGACGACGCCGGTACCGAGACCGAGCGCCGCTTCCACCAGCATCACGCCCGGCTCGTGTTGCACCGGGTCTGCGGTGAAGAGCACGCCCGCGGTATCCGCCGACACGAGTCGCTGCACGAGCACAGCCACCGCGGCAGGTGCGCGCGTTCCGAGGCGCGCAAGGTACGCCATGGCGCGTTCGTGAAAGAGCGACGCGAAGCACTGCTTGATCGCGAGCGCGAGTGCATCGCGCCCTTCGACGCCGAGCACGGACTCTTGAATGCCCGCCGCGGTCGCCCCTTCGGTGTCTTCGTGCAACGCCGAACTGCGCACCGCCACCACGCCTTCGCCGAGTGCCTCGTACGCGTCGACGATCTGCTGCCACGAGTCCGCGGGTATCGGCGCGGCCAGAAGGCGCTCGCGGATCGCGACGAGACGATCACCGCGTCGTTCGCTCGCAGGTCCGGCCACCAATCGCTCGGGCCATTGCGACGCAGGAAGATGCGCTTCGATCAGTGCGCGGAACACATCGCCGCCGATCGCGAACGCCGGCGGCACTCGCACCGCTGGCACGTCCGTGAGTGCGGAAAGCTGCGCCGACTTTCCGCCGAAGCGATCGACGGCGCGTGCGCGCGAGAGCGGGACGACTGTGCCCATGAAACCGGCGGACTATAGCGCCAACTCGCGGTACGAAACGGGGCTTACCAACGGGACATGACGGTTCTAGGAGGCCTGTGCTACGGAGCCCTCCCACCCATGCCCAACACGACAGTGACCGACGAAGACGCGCGCTACGAGAGCGACGCCCACGATGACGATCACTTCCGCGACGAGTGCGGCGTGTTCGGTGCGTACGGGCACGCGGAAGCGGCCAATCTCACGTACCTCGGCTTGCACGCATTGCAGCACCGCGGGCAGGAGAGCGCTGGGATTGCAACGGTCGAGCGCAGCGGCGCGACGCATGTCCATCGCGGCATGGGGCTCGTGCAGGACGTGTTCGACACGCGCCTCATCGACGGCCTCAAGGGCGACGTGGCGATCGGTCACGTCCGCTATTCCACCGCGGGCGCTTCACACATCAAGAACGCGCAGCCGTTCGTGGTCGAGCACGGACACATCACGCTCGCGTGCGCGCACAACGGCAACCTCACCAACGTCGACGAGCTGAAGGAACAACTCGACCGTCGCGGCGCGATCTTTCAGACCACGACCGACACGGAGGTCATGCTCCACCTCGTCGCCCACGCGCCGCCTGGTCCGCCGGTCGAGCGCATCGTGCACGCGCTTCGACAGGTGCGCGGCGCGTTCAGCATGCTGTTTCTCGCGGGCGACACGCTCGTCGCGGTTCGCGATCCGCATGGGTTCCGTCCGTTGTGTCTCGGACTTCTCAATCGCGCGCATGTCCTCGCGAGCGAGCCGACGGCGTTCGATCTCATTACCGCGGAGTTCGTGCGCGAAGTCGAACCCGGCGAGATGCTGGTGATCGATCGCAGCGGAATGCGTTCGGTCCGCCCGTTCGACACGGCCCCGGCAC
>CBIHQZ010000359.1:0-6649 GCA_966212315.1 uncultured Myxococcales bacterium | reverse complement strand
TGGTTCGACAAGTTCACCACGAGGGCGGGGACGAAGACGCGGGCAGCGCTCAGTCGTCCGCGAGAAGGCTCTCGACCTCGGCGCGAGTGAACCCGCGGAGGCCGCCTTCTTCTTCTTTGCCCAGCACGTTGGCGACGAGTTCGCGCTTCTTCGCGCTGAGCGAAAGGATCTTCTCTTCGATCGTCCCGCGCGCCACGAGGCGGTAGGCGGTCACGACGCGCGTCTGACCGATGCGATGCGCACGATCGGTCGCCTGGTCTTCGACGGCCGGGTTCCACCACGGATCGAAGTGCACGACGGTGTCGGCGCCGGTGAGATTCAAGCCCGTTCCGCCCGCCTTGAGCGAGATGAGGAACACGGGAATGGTCTCGTTGCTGTTGAACCGGTCGACGCGCTCCTGACGGTCCACGGTCGAGCCGTCGATGTACTCGTACTTGATGCCGTCCTCTTCGAGCGCGCGCCGGATGAGGGTGAGCATCGAGACGAACTGCGAGAACACGAGGGTGCGATGACCCGACTGCACCGCTTCGGAAAGCAGTTCACGCAGTGCGCCGAGCTTGCCCGAGTCGTCGTCGTCGAAATCGCCCGGCACCTTGAGCAGACGAGGATCGCACGCAGCCTGACGCAAGCGCGTGAGCCCCGCGAGGATCTGAAGCTGGCTCTTCGCCATGCCGACGCGCTCGACCTCGCCGAGCACTTCGTCGCGAACGGCCTTGAGCACGGTCTTGTAGACCGTGGTCTGGTTCGGCGGCATGTCGCACACGAGTTCCGACACGATCTTCTCGGGAAGATCCTTGGCGACCTCGTTCTTCGTACGTCGCAGCACGAACGGATGGATCGTGTTGCGCAGGCGCTTCGCCGCGTCGTTGTCGCCGCGATCGATCGGCCGCGAATACTTCTCTTCGAACTGCGAGAGCGGTCCGAGCAGGCCCGGCGAGAGGTAATCGAAGATCGACCAGATCTCACTGAGACGGTTCTCGATCGGCGTGCCGGTGAGCGCGAGTTTGTGCTCGCCCCTCAGACCCTTCGCCGCGCGCGCCGTCGCCGAGAGCGGATTCTTGATGTGCTGCGCTTCGTCGAGAATCACGTAGGAGACGTCGAGATTGCGCAGCAGCTCTTCGTCGCGACGGAGCAGCGCGTACGAGGTCACCACCACGTCGACGCGTCCGAGTTCGTGCTTGTACTTCTCGCGGTCCGCGCCGGTCCATGCCATCGCCTTCAGCGACGGCGCGAACTTCCCGATCTCGCGAACCCAGTTCGGCACCACCGACGTCGGCGCGATGACCAACGCGAGCGGACCCTTGCGCGGTTCCTTCGCCGGTTTCACCTCGACGACTTCTGCCTTCGCGCCTTCGTCCGTCGCGGGCTTCTCGGCGCCTTCCTCGGCGTCGCTGCTCTTCGCGGTCTTCTTCGACTTCGCTGCAGTCTTCTTCGCCTTCGGCTTCGGCTCTTCCTCGACGGCCGCTTCCTTCGCGGCCGCGGCTTTCTTCTTCGTCGCCGTCTTCACGGTCTTGGTCTTCTTCTCGACCACCACCGCTTCTTCGGCCTCGTCGGGCACACCGCTCTCCTGGTCTTTCACCCACAAGAGCAGCGCGATCGCCTGCACGGTCTTACCGAGACCCATGTCGTCGGCGAGCACACCGCCGGTGTTCATCTTGTGCAGGAACACGAGCCACGAGAGCCCGTCTTCCTGGTACGGACGCATCGTCGCCTTGAGCTTCTTCGGCACCGGGATGTGCGGCACCTTGTGTGCGTCGCCGAGCTTGTTGAAGAAGTCGCGCGTCGACGGGGCGACCTGCGCGTGTTCCAGCGCCGACACCAGATCCTGCACGCGGCCGGCTTGCGAGAGCGGCAGCTTCTTCTTTCCGCCCGCGAAGATCTCCGACATGCGATTGAGAACGTCTTGCACTTCGCCCCCCGCGATCGGCGCATACGTGCCGTCCGCGAGCTTCACGAGATGACGCCCTTCCAGCAGTGCCTGCCGCAATTCGGCCTCGGACACGCTGCTTCCCTCGCTCGCGAATTCGACGTCGACCGACAGCCAGTCGACGCCCGACGACACACGCGCCTTCGCGCTCACCGGAGTGTCGCGCACGGTCACGTCGACGAGGTCGTTGGGAATGAACCGATCCCAATCGTCCGGCAGCGTGCCGATCCCTTCGGTCCAGAAGCCCACCGCGCGATTGCCTTCGGCGCGGAACGCCTTGAAGTCGTCGGCTACTTCCAATCCGAGTTCGAGCAATCGCTCGACCGCGTTGCGCTCGGCGCCCACGTCGCGGCGAATGCAGCGAGGCCGCGGCGAATCGCCCGGAATGATCGCGAGTGGCGGCGGCAGTTCCACCGGCGGCACGTCGAGTTCGATCTCGCCGTAGCTCGCCTTCAGCGTCGCCTGCACGTTCACCAGGTCGCCGGTCGCGCGAAGAATGAACGTCGGCGTTGCATCGACGATGTCGACGATCGAACCGATCTCGGGCAGTGGCGCGTTCATCGACAGCGCGACGCGCGGTACGATGTCGCCGAGCAACTTCCCGATCTCGCTGATCGGATGCGTGATCGACGGCGCGCGTGACAAGCGCTCGAGCCACGGCGGCGTCACGTGATCCACGATCTGGCGCGCCACGCCTTGGGTCGGATCGACGTGCCAGCCGGGCATGCCTTCGAGCCAGAGACCTTGCGACATGTTGAAGCGACGCCCGTCGCCTTTGCGCTCGAACACCACGCGAACGCGGATCGACGCGGGCGCGACGAGTTCCATCTCCATGCGCGGCACGAGCGGCTCGTCGAGATAGCGCAGTTCCATCAATGCGGGCTCGAGCAGGACGCGGCGTCCCTTCAGCTTGCTCAGCAGTTCGGCGGCTTCTTCACCGCGTGCTTCGATCGGCGAGATGCGCTGCGAGCGCGGCGCGAGTCGCGTCAGCTGATGAAGGATCACGCGATGCGGCGTGACGTGCGCACCGAGCGCTTCGTAGGCATCGTGCGGCGTCATCGGCGCGCGCGTGTCGGCGCTGAACACCGTGATCGCGATCGACTGCGAGCGCAGCGAGATGCGGTACTCGTATTCCGGCGCCTTGCGCGGTTCGTTGCGCGGCAACCACAGCTCGAATCCCGCACGGCCGTCGCCGCCCGGCCCCGCCGAGACGGCCTGCACCGTGGTCGGCCCGGAGGAACTCACCACGCGCGGCCCCGAACGATCGACGACCACGACTTCGCGCGGACCTTGCGATTCTTCGCGCCGATTGCGCCGTTGGAAACGATCGCCGCGCTTGCCGCCGCCGAATCCCTGCGTGCCGCTCGGGGTGCCGCCATGCGACGAAGCGCCGCCACCTGCGCTCTGCGTCGTCGGCCTCGGCGCGTCCGACACGGGAGCTGCCTCGCCGCTCGCACCCGGCTGCTGCGCGGCCCGCGGCGGACGATACTTCTCGCGCAACGCCACGAGCAGCGCAGCGACGTGTTTGCAATGCCGCTCGGGACCGCGCCATGCGGGGCACGAGCACTGCGACGTGAACGCTCCCTCGGCATTGACCTCGAGGCGAACCTCGTACGGATCGCTCGCTCGACCGTGCACCTTCGCAGTGGCGGTGCTCCCTTCGATCAAGACGTCGTTCACCATCTGCTGGCGCGCGTAAACGCGGCCGCGTAGGTAAGCGTTCGCGCCGACGATGCGAGCCAATGCGCGGTCCGACAGACGGGCCACCGCCTGACTCATCGGCGCTTGCGGATCCACGTTTTCAGTGCTCAACGCGCTCTCTCTTGCTGGGTTCGATCGACCATCCGCGCATCCAGCGTTCACGCCGGCTCGACGCCAGCGCCCGTTTGCTTCGTGATGGACTCCACCGCTGTCACTCAGGCTTCGGCGCGACGGCGAGCGATCGTCCGCAACCTGCTGCCGGTGGAAGGTCTCGCGTGCTGCGACGGGAACCACTCCCGGCGTCGCAACGAGCCTTGCGGGGGGCGCTTCATCTTTCACCGACCCGAGCGGCCCACCGGTGTAGTTCGCTCATAGCACGATTCCAGAAGTGTCAATAACCGTCTTCACCGCAAAATTTGCCCCGCTCGCCGGCGACCATCACGTCGCTCTTCCGAGCGCGACCAGCCCGTCTGTCTCCACGCATGCGAACGAGCTTGGTACCGTCCCGCCCGTGAAACCCAGGATCCCCGTCGCAGCCATGTCGCTCGCGATCGCAGCGTCTGCACTCGCCGCGTGCGGCACGACGCATCTCATCCGTCCCGTCGGGCGAGGCAACACGCGCGTGAGCCTCTCGGCCGGCGGTCCGTTCGCAACCGTCGGCAGCGCAACCATTCCCGTGCCGATGACCACGCTCGGCGTCGCGCACGGCGTCACCGATGCGGTGGATGTTCACGCCGACATCCATCCGTTCGGCTGGCTTTTCAGCCCCGGTAACGGTTCGATCTCGCCACTCGGCGCGACGATGGGCCTCGCGGTTCACCCGATCCCGATGGGTCGCAAGTGGCTCACGATCGGCGCGGACCTCTACGGCTTCACCAATCGTCTCGATGCCGAGTTGTTCACCAACCTCTGGGTCGCGGGCGCGTTCGACGTCACCCGCTGGTTCACCTTCGGCGGCGGGCTGCACAACACGGTGATGCTCGGATCGTCCGACCCCTATCAGAACAATCGTTCGCGCTACACGCCGACGATCTTCTTGCAGGCCGCGGTACATCCTTCACGCCGCGTGAGCATCGATCTCGAAGCCCGCTGGTACGCACTGGCGGACAACTCGGTGCGCGTCGTTCCGAACTACATCGGGATCGGCGGGCTCGGCGCGCTCGGCATCTTGATCGGCGTGCACTACCAGTTCGGAGGCGAACGATGATCCGCGCGCAACTGCTCCATGCTCTCGGTGTCGCGACACTCGCCGTTGCGGCGAGCGCGAGTTCTTCCTGCATCGGTCTCGACAGCTTTCTCTTCACCGGGCGCGCGCTCGATGAATACACGCTGCATTACAGCGACGAATTCCCGGCCTCGATGCGCGTACCCGAAGCGCTCCGCGAAGTGCGCGCGGTGACCGGCAGTGACGGCACCGTCACGTGGGTCGTGTGGGCGCATCACGACGCGGCGACGATGAGCACCGCGCCGACGATTCTGTATTCGCACGGTCAGTCCGCGAACATCGACTCGTACTGGGAGCGCGTGAGTATCCTCTGGTCGCTCGGTGCCAACGTGCTCGCATACGACTATCCGGGCTACGGCAAGGTGCCCGGGCGCACCACCGAGGGCGGCGTGTACGCGACCGAGAACGCGGCGTTCGAGTTCTTGCAATCACTCGGCGGCACGATCGATCAATCGCGGATCTACCAATACGGGTTCTCGATGGGCACGGGTGCCGCGACGCAGGCCGCGGCATTCGGGCCACCGGTGCGAGGGCTCGTGCTCGAAGCGCCGTTCACGTCCATCAACGCGCTCGTCGCCGACGGAGCGATCGTGGTGCCGCGATCGTTCGTGCTCACTGCGTCGTTCGACAACCTCTCGAAGATCGTGCGCGCCGCGCAACGCACCGCGATCGGCGTGTTGATCTTCCACGGCACCGACGACAACTACGTGCAGACGAAATACGGACAGCAGCTCGATCAGGCGCTTACGGACGCCGAGACGTCCGGGAATCTTCGCGCGATGCGGCATCGATTGGTGCTGATTCCCGACGCCGATCACAGCGAGATCCCCTGCCCCGCCGGCGATCATCCGTGCGTGCCGGGCGATCCGAACGGGCCGTACTACACCGCGCTGCGCGAGTTTCTCGCGCGGTAGTAGTAGCGTCCGCGCATGAAGATCGCGGTGTACGGAACGGGCCCTATCGGCAGCACCTTCGCGTTTCAGCTCGCGCGGCACGGCCACGACGTCACCGTCATCGCGCGTGGAAAACGGCTCGAGCGACTTCAGGCGGACGGCGCGATCGTCACCGAGGACGGACAACGCGCGACGGTGCGGGTGAGTGCGGCGCTCGATCCGAACGTCGCGTTCGACCTCGTGCTCGTGACGGTGCTCGCACATCAAGTCGACGCGGTCTTGCCGGCGCTTCGTGCCAGCAGCGCGCGGACGGTGATGTTCATGTTCAACACGTTCGCGTCGCTCTCGCCGCTGCGCGATGCAGTCGGCGCTGCGCGTTTCGCGTTCGGGTTCCCAGCCATCCTCGCGACGCTCACCGACGGCAATCTGAAGTTCGACGTCTACACGCGCGGTCAGAAGACGCTCGCGACCGATACGCGCTGGGCGAAGACCTTTACCGAGAGCGAGATTCCGACCGACGTGCAGGACGACATGGAGAGCTGGCTGCGCACGCACGCAGTGCTGATCGTCACGATGATGTCGGTGGGAATCGCGGCGCACGCAAAGCAAGCGGGCGTTTCGTGGGAGGACGCGAAGCGTTACGCACTCGCGATGAAAGAAGGCTTTCGTCTGGTGCGACGGCTCGGCAACGCAGTCACACCCGCGGCGATGGTGGTGTTCGAACGTGCGCCCGCGTCGACGGTCGCGGGAATCCTGTGGGCGATGAGCCGAACCAAGATCGTGCGCGGCATCGGTGCAATCGGTCCCGCCGAACCACGCGCTCTGCTCGACGCAATGGTCGAAGCAGATCCCGCGAACAGTTCTCTGCTGCAAGCGATTCGGCCGTAGCGCGTAGTCCGTCGG
>CBIHQZ010000358.1:0-6663 GCA_966212315.1 uncultured Myxococcales bacterium | reverse complement strand
GCCGGAGAATCTGCGACTCACGCGCTCGGGCATTCCGATCGGCACGCCGTTCTACATGTCGCCCGAACAGGCGCGCGCGGAAGAGAATCTCTCGGGCCAGGCCGACGTCTGGTCGATCGCGGTGGTGATCTACGAAATGATCGCCGGGCGCTGTCCCTATCAAGAGTCGAACCTCGGGCTCTTGATGTACAAAATCCTGAGCGAGCCGGTGCCGCGCATCGAGCAGTTCGCGCCGCAGGTTCCGCCCGACGTTGCGGCGCTGCTGCATCGCGCGCTCGAGTCCGATCGCGCACGGCGTTGGCCATCGATGCGTGAGTTCCTCTACGCCACGCTCCAGTGCGAATCGCTCGCACCGGCGGTGGGCGAAGTCGATCTGGCGACGCGTCATCATGCGTCGCTTCCGCCGGTGAAGGGTGGCGCCGACGCATTCGCGAAGACGATGGGCGTCGGGGGCCCGGATCAGAGCGGCGGTTGGAATCCCGCGCGCACCGCGCCGTTTCTGCTGACTCCGGGTGGTCCGGGGATGAAGCGCGAGATCGATGCTGCGATCGAAACGATGCGGCGGCGCGGCGGCGCGGACGTGCAGCAGCAGCCCAGCATGGCGGTCGCCGGACGCGAATCGCTGGCGAGCACGACGCCCGGGCATGCCGCGCCGGGAGCGATCGTGGCTGCGAAACCGAGCCTCGGTTCGACGATCCCGGGGCCCGCTGCTCTTCAAGCAGCGAATGTGAATGTGAGTGCAGGTGCAAACGTGACGACCGGGCGCGACAGCGAGATTTCCGAACCGCAGATGTCTGGGGAGGTTCCCGCCGCCCACGAAGAAGCTTTTTCGCTCGGCCCCTCGAGCCTCGTGCCGGGGAGCACGATGACGCCGCCGCCGTCGGAACTCGATGCGGGCGCACCGAGCGGATCGAAAGGCCTGCCGTGGTTGCCGATCCTGGCGATCACGGTGCTCGTGAGCGGCGCTGGAACGTTTGCGTACATGAAAATGCGCGGCTCGCATGAAGTTGCCCCTTCGCCGACGGTGGCAGTGACGACCGATGCGGCAACGGCGCAGAGCGCAGCCGATGCGAGTGCGATTGCCGACGCGAATGCGAACGCGGCGGCGCTCACCGCGGATGCCGGTGCGACGACACCGACTGCGCAAGATGCAGCCGTCGCACAACCGTCGACCAATGCCGCGCCCGACACCCATCCCGCGACGAATGCGGGCACCCCGACGACGACCACCACGCCGCGTCGCACGACGACGCACACCAGCGGCTCGACGCACCACGCGCACTCGAGCGGCAGCGGCGGCAGCGGCCTGAACATCATCGATCCCGCTGCGCTCCAACACGCCGAGCAACAAGAAGGTCACTGAGCCTCGCGGCCTGCGTCGAATGCGCCGCAGGCCATATCGCGCACTCGGTAGCTTTGGCAGACTCGTTCTTCGGCGATGAGTCACCCCGCGACGCTAGGCGACTACACGCTCGTCGAACTCATCGGCCGCGGCGGCATGGGCGAAGTGTGGCGCGCCGAGGGATCGAGCGTCGCGGGCGTGCGACGACGCCTCGCGATCAAGCGCATCCTCCCGCAGTTCCAACACGACCCGGTGCTGCGCGAACGCTTCATCGCCGAAGCGCGGATCACCGCACGCCTCGAGCATCCGCACATCGTGCAACTCGTTCACTTCGCCGACGTGCCCGAGCCCTTCCTCGTGCTCGAGTACGTCGACGGTATTTCCGCGGCCGAACTCTTGCGCCGTGCCGCGTTGCGCGAGTGCGCCCTGCCGGTCGCCGCCGCGCTGTTCATCGTCGCCGAGGCCGCCGACGCGCTCGATTACGCGCACCGCCGCACCGACGATTCGCAGCGTCCGCTCGGCATTGTGCATCGCGACGTGTCGCCACCGAACATCCTGCTGTCGTTCGACGGCGTGGTGAAGGTGAACGACTTCGGCGTCGCACGCGCGGCCGACAACATCGTGCGGACGCAGGCGGGGCTCTCGGTCGGCAAGATCGTCTACATGGCGCCGGAACAGGCGCGCGGCGAACCGGTCGACAAGCGCGCAGACGTCTTCTCGCTCGGCGTGGTGCTGTGGGAACTGCTCGCGCTCGAGCCGCTCCTGCCGCGCAATCAGCCGGCCGCCGTAGTGCTCGACGCGTTGAACACCTGCAAATTCCCGGCGCCATCGACGCGCGCGCGCGGCATCCCGCCCGTCGTCGACACGATCGTCCGCGAGGCCCTCGCCCGAGCGCCGGACGCTCGCACGCCGAGCGCGGGGCGACTCGCGACGGCGTTGCGCACCGCACTACACGACCTCGTTCCCGGCTTCGATCAACGCGAACTCGCGCGCGTCATTCGCACGGCCGCCCCCGACCGCGCCCGACTCGCCGCGACCACCGAAGCCAGCATCGCGGATGTGGACTTCGCGCAGCACGCACGCGTTTCACCGGCCCCCGCTTCCGCATCGCGCCTCGCGCCTACCCCGCCGGTCGGATCGCCTCGCATCTCGCCGCAGATCGTGCCGATGCCGCCGACGGAAATCGCGTCCGCGCCGCAATCGCCTCGTTCGCCGTATGCGGCCAGCCCGATCGTGTCGCCCGCGCCCTCGCGTTGGAAACGCGTGATCGCGCCGCTGATGGTCTTCGTCGCGCTTCTCGTGGGTGCCGGCATCTGGTTCGCGCTGCGCGAGAGCCCCGAGGAAGAGCCGCTCGCCGCGTCGTTCCGCCCTCAGTTGCAAGCCGTTCTTCCGTCATACCTCGTCGCGTGCGGAACCACGTATGGCCCGATGCCGAACGGCCGCGTCGCCGCCGACGTGACGTTCGGTCCGAACGGTCGAGTCACGGGCGTGCAAGTGCGCGTGAACGACAATCACACGCCGACCGACCAGACGATCGCGCGTTGCGTGGAGTCGTATTTCGCCGGCGTCGGCGCACCGGCAAGCGCGCGCGGATTCACGATCGAGAATCTTTCGTACGCGTTTTGAACTAACGATCGTCGCCGAGATGTCGGCGCGTCCGCTCGATCAGCGTGTGCGCTTCGTCGTCGGAGATTGCGAAGGCACGCGCGAGCACCCCGAAAACGTCGCGCTCCTCGTCGGCGACATCCCCGTCGACGAACGCAACGCCCACCGCCATCACGAACGCCGCGCGCCGGGACGCGGGATCGGTGAGTTGCTCGGCGATCGCACTCGCACGCGCGTCGTAGTCCTCGCGCTCGAGTAACTCCGCGCATCGCGCGACCACACGCTCCACCTCGGCCGCGGGGATGCTCCGCCCCGTGATCTCGCACAGCATCGCCGCGAGTTCGTCGACCTCGCTATCGGCCAGCGCGCCATCCGCGGCCGCGACCAGGAACACTGCTTCGAAGGTTGCCAGCAAGCGCGCCACGCCTTCGCTCTCGTTCGGATCGAGCGTCGTGCGCGGATCGTCGTCGTCGGGGCGGTCGGTCACGCTGCGCCGCGCGATCACCTGCGCGCCGATCTTGAGTGCGTCGCTGCCTGGCGTTGCATCGATCAGCGATCGCAATTCGGTGAGTCGTCCGGTCCGCTCGGAAAGATCCATCGCCCCTCGCCTCTCCTTCGGTGCCTGCGCGTGTGCCCGATGCTTACACAACCGCCGCGCACCGGTCGACGCCGTCCGGCCGGGATCGCCACTGCGCGATCACGCTGCGCGTCGTCGTGGCAGGTGCACACACCCACGCCTCGGCATCGCGTTCGCACCAGTCGTCGCCGTGAGGTGTTCCATGCGATTCGCACGATTCATTGGCTGGGCAGGCGTCGTGATGTCCGGTCTCCTGGTGACGTCGATGGCCGCAGCAGACGATCGCGAGATCAACGCGACGATCGACCGTCCGCCGCCGCCGGTCAGCGCCGTTCAGCGCCCGACGCGGCAGGACATGAACCTCGATATGCGCACGCCGCTGCAGACCTACGCGATGCGGCCGCGCCGCGTGAACGAGCGGTATACGCGTGACCTCGGCAATGGCTGTGACTACGTCGCGACGGTTCGCGGTCACTTGCAGCCTCGTGAAGAACGCCGTCGCCACGAGGGTCCGACCTACCGCTCGGATCTCACGCTCGATGCGCATGTGGAATGCGCGGGTCACGTGACGGCGACAGCGCCGATGTATCGCCTGCGAGGCGGGCACGTTCGTGAAGCCGATCTGCGCCAGGCACTCTCGGCGCACGGACGCATCTCGACGCGGGTCAGCGACCGCACTTGTCAGCTCACGCCGTCGTTCGTCGTAGCCGACAATCGCGTCGAGACCCGAGCGGTCTGGCAATCGTGCGGCGTGACTCCCGCCGCGATCGGTGGCGGCCCTCGCCGCTGAGTCCGCGCGCATTCGCTACGCCACATCGTGACCCTGCGTTGCGCCGCGCCGCCCGATCGAGCGTCACGCGGTGCAACGCGCGCTTGCACTCTGTTCCCGCGTCTCGTCCAATCCCGCGATGCTGCGTACCACGCTGCACCGAGTGCTCGCGGCCATCGCGACACCCGGTGCCCTCATCGCGCTTCTCGCGTTCTTCATGCCCTGGTACTCGGTCAGTTGCAGCGGGTTCACCCTCGCGAGCGCCACCGGTTACGACGCCGCCATCCACGGCTTCCACGCACCCGCGTCCGCCGATCCGACGATGGCGTTCGGCGCCGGACCCGCGCGACGAATGATCCCGACGCCGGGTGCGGCTGCACCGACTGCCAGCGAGGCATCGAACCGTAGCGAGCAGCGCGACCCGTGGCTCTTCGCCCTCCCGGTGCTCGCAGCCGCGGCCCTCGCCGCGATCGTGCGCGGTGTGCTGCGCGGGGGTTCGCGACGCGCGATCGGGCTCGCGAGCGTGTTCGCGTTGCTCGCATCGGTGGTCCCGATGGCGCACGCGATCGTGTTGCGAGCGAGACTGAAAGACGCGGTGGCCGAGCGAGCGGGCGCCGATCCGATGCAACGCGGCGTCGCGCTCGCGCTCGAACGCTCGATCGAGTTCAAGCTCGAACACGGATGGTGGTTCGCGCTCGTCGCAGCATTCGTCACCGCACTGGCGTGCGCGATCTGGTGGTTTACCGCGACGATCGCCGGTGAGGAGTCGCCGACGCAGCGATAGCCGACTAGCGACGCGGACGGATCATGTTGAACAGCACCATGAGCGCTCCGGTGCCGAGTGCATCGTGGCGAACGCCGCCCTCGACCTGCATGTCGAGCCACTGCGGAGGCTGACCGGGTCGGTCGTCGACGACACGTCCCTGGTCGTCGAAGTAGATGCGTTCGTTCTCGTCGAGTAGCAGTGCGCCGGTGTCGGCAACCTGCACGCGGCGTCGTCGACCGCGCAGCTGGATCGTCGAGGGGGTGTCGGTGACGGCGAAGAGCTCGCGGCCCTGCGAGTCGAGCAGACGCGTCCCGGCGATGCGACCCAGCATGTGATCGCCGATCGACAGGGTGCCGTCGGCGTGCAGTTCGACATCGGTGCGTGCGGCCGCGCCGCGTGCGCCCTCGGTCGCCGTGAGATGCATCGGCACGATGGGAAACCGCGGATCACCGACGGGCGCGGCAGCGCGGACCACAGGGCGCGGCGCCGGTGCGCACGCCGCGAATGCGAGCGAGGCATGAATCGCCAGAGCGAACGACGCGTAACGAATCGTGCGTGTGATCACGGATGAGTCTCCCACCGACCAGCCTTGTCGCATGATCGTGCGTGTCACGGCAAAGCCCGAGCACGGCTCCGCGCGCCACGCTATCTTCCGCGCGTTTTGACGCTGTCCGTACCGATCGTGTCGCTCGCGCTCGCACCGATGGAAGGTGTGACCGACGACGTCGTGCGCGCGCTCTATGGCACGTGGGGCGCGGTGGACTACTGCGTGACGGAGTTCATTCGCGTCACCGACACGCCGCTTCCCGCGAAGGTGCTCTTCCGCGAATGCCCCGAACTCTCGCGCGGCGCCAGCACCGATGGTGGAGTGCCGGTGCATCTGCAACTGCTCGGCGGCGATCCCTTTCGCATCGCCGAGAGCGCGCGCACCGCGGTCGAATGCGGCGCGACCATCATCGACCTGAACTTCGGTTGCCCCGCACCGACGGTGAATCGACACGACGGCGGCGCCTCGCTGCTGCGCGATCCTTGCCGCGTCGAAGCCGTCACTCGAGCGGTCCGCGACGCGCTTCCGGCGAGCGTTCCGGTGAGCGCAAAAGTGCGCCTCGGGTGGAGCGATCCCGACGACATCGTGACCATCGCACGCGCGGCGGAAGCGGGCGGCGCCGCGTGGCTCACCGTGCACGGCCGCACGCGTATGCAGGGCTACGCACCGTCCGCGGACTGGACGCGCATCGGCCGTGCGCGCGAGGCGGTGCGCATCCCGGTCATCGCCAACGGCGACATCAATTCACCCGGCGACCTCGTTCGCTGCCATCGCGAATCTGGCTGCGATCGCTTCATGCTCGGACGCGGCGCGATCGAGCGACCCGAGTTGTTCCGTGTGCTCCGCGGGCTCGAGCCGTGGTGGCCTGCGCATCGGCGCCTCGGCGTCCTCGAGACCTATCTCGACCGCGCGGCCGGCCGCGGCGGTCTCACCGAGCACGGGATTCTCGGTCGCATGAAGCAATGGGCCCGTGCGCTCGCACGAGGTGATGCGTCACTCGCGCCAGTGTTCGATCGCCTCAAGCGCACCGAGTCGCTCGCGGTCGCGCGTTGCATCG
>CBIHQZ010000357.1:0-6665 GCA_966212315.1 uncultured Myxococcales bacterium | reverse complement strand
CGAACTCCTGGCGGTCGGTGCCGATCGGGCAGTCGTTCATCGCGATGGCGGGGAATTTCTCGCGCGGAAAGACGCAGGGCGGGAGTGGCATCGTCGCGAAGAAGTGCACGCGGTGGCTCGCCGCGAACGGCGAAGCCGATTCGAATGCGCGCAGTACGTCGTCGGGCGAGGGGACGAGCGCCTCCGCGTGCGCGACGCTGTAACCGGCCGGTGAGAAGCGACTCAACGCGATGCTGCGAACGCCGAGATCGACGAGGCGCGCGACGGTGTCACCGACGAGGTGCGCGTTGCGACGCGTGATCACGATCGAGCCCTGCACCGGAATCCGTTGCGCGCGCAGTCGCTCGATGCCGCGAACGGTCTTGTCGAACTGTCCGGGCGTCGCGACGAGTTCGTCGTGCAGCGCCGCTTCGGGGGCATTGAGCGTGACGAGCACCGCGAGCAGTCGGTAACGCGCCAGACGCTGCGCGATGGCGTCGGTGACGAGGCTCGCGTTCGAGATGATCTGCGCGCGAACGCTGCGCGCGCGAAGCCCGTCGAGGATCGGAAACAGGTCGTGCGAGGCGAGTGGTTCGCCGCCGGTGAGGGTCACGTGCTCGAGGTCGACGCTGTCGAGAATGCGGTCGATACGCGCGAGAAACGTGGCGGCGTCGACGCTGCCGACCGATGCACCGCCGTCGGCGCGGAAGGCGTTGTAGCAATAGCCGCAGGTCTGATTGCAGAAGCCGGTCAACTCGAACGCGATCGAGTGAACGTGCGGTCGCGGCTTCGCCCACCCGGTGTTCGACATCGCGCGTGGATGCTAGCGCGGATGCACCACGGCCGGCTCAGCGTTGGCAGCGAGGGCAGAAGAATGTCGCGCGCTGCGCTTGCACGATGCGCTCGATGACGCCGCGATCGCGCCGCGGGCACTTCTTCCCCGCGTGGCCGTACACCGCAAACGGATTGGTCGCGCCGGACTCTTCGACGTACGTGATCTCGGCCCCTTCGTGGAGCGCGAGGGTCGCGTGGATCGATGCCAGCACCGCGTCGGCGAGGCGGCGGATCTCGCGCGCGTCGAGCGAGGCGGCGCCGCGGCGCGGGTCGATGCGGGCGCGCCAGAGTGCTTCACACGCCTGGATGTTGCCGACCCCCGCGGCGACCGACTGATCGAGCAGCACTTCTTTCACGGTGCGACGCGTCCGCGCGAAGTGCGCTTTCCAGAGCGCTACGTCGATGCCGTGGCGCAAGGGGTCCGGTCCGAGTCGCGCAATCTCGGCAACGCTTGCGAAGTGCGCATCGTGAACGAGATGCACCCGACCGAACATGCGCGGATCGCGATCGTGCAGAACCGAGCCGTCATCGAGATGCCAGCGCAAGCGCGACGAATTGACGTCGTCGTCGGTGGCGCGCCGGATCCATTTGCCGCTCATTCCCAGGTGCGCGTGGAGTCCGAAGCGAACGCGCGGATGGCCGTGCGGCGACAGGGTCACGAGCAGGTGCTTGCCGTGCCGTTCGACGCTCTTCACGCGCGCACCGGTGCACGCTCGTTCGATGGCACGCGGCGTGTCGGGACGGAACATGCGCTTCGCACGCGGATCGGTTTCGCAGCGAACGATCGTGTGGCCGACCGCCCAGCGCTGCAGCGATCGCGCGGCGATTTCTACTTCGGGCAGTTCAGGCATCGTTCACGGGTCCCACGCGAGTGTCGTACGGTCGCGACTTCCGATGAACGCCCTTCGCATCTCGCTCGCGCTGTGGATCTCGCTCGCTGTGACCGGCTGTCCGTCGCCACAATCGGCCCCGCGCGCACGCCATTCGGTCGATGCACAGCACCCGCCCGCTCCGCCTACGCCTGCCCCAGGACCGGTGCCGACTGCGGCACCGCCGACTACACCCGCACCGACGGCCGCGCCGCCGCCGGAAGGACTCGCCGAACGAATCGCGGGCGATGCGAATCCCGACGAACCGCTTCCGCTGGTGATCGCGCTGCACGGTCTCGGCGATGCGCCCGAAGACTTCGTAATGCTGTTCCAGACCCTCAATTCGCGCGCTCGCGTCGTCGCGCTGCGCGCATTCGATTCCTGGCAGGGAGGTGCATCGTGGTTCGCGCCCGGGCTCGATCCCGCCAGTCCTGCGTTCGCGCGCGCGGTCGAAACGAGCGCACGTCGCGTCGCCGACGAAGTGCGCGCAGTGGCCGCGTCGCGTCCTACTTGCGGTGACATCGTGATCACCGGGTTCTCGCAGGGCGCGATGCTGTCGTACACGCTCGCAGCGATCGAACCGACGCTGGCCGCCCGTTTCGTTCCGATCGCCGGCCGTCTCGGTGTCGCGACGACCATCGCGGCATCGGCGCGCAGCGGCGACGTACGTGCGCTTCACGGCGGCGCCGATCGACGCGTGCCAGTGGCAGACGGTCGAACCGCCGTGGCGCGATTGCGAGCCGCCGGTCGCGATGCCCAGTTCCAAGAGTTCGCCGGGGCGGATCACGCGATCACGTTGCCGATGCGCGAGGCACTCTTCGCTGCGGTCCGCGAGATCACCGATCGCGGCTGCCCGACCGCGCACTGAACACAACGAAGCTTCAGCGGCGACGCGCGTGTGCGTCGAGACGAGTGGCCAGCGCTTCGTGTTGACCGCCGCGGGCGCGCAACGCGAGTGCAAGTGCGTGCGGGATGTCGAGCACGCGCGAGTCTTCGTTGTCGTCGGCGAGCGCGCGCTCCCAGTCGGGCGGAACACGAAGCGTCCAGTTCGTCGCGTTGACCTCGCCCGGTACGTTGAACACTTCGTCGAGTCCGAAGAGGTCCGCGAAGAACACCATCACGTGTCGCGCGGGGCTGGCGAACAGATCGGCGAGCATCGCTTGCGCGCACATTCTCGGATCGGCGGCGATGCGAGATCGCAATTGCGGACGTGCTTCGTCCGAGGGCGCGAGTCGCTCCGCGAGATATGCCGCGCGCGCGTCGATTTCGGCATTCGTCACCCAGCGACGGACCACCAGCGCGAGCGGTTCGGTGTCGTGCGTCCCGACCATCATCCAATCGTTCGGCGCGGCGTTTTCACTGCGGTAGACATCGCGCGGGTCGGCGAGATTCGCCTTCTGCGTGACCCGGAAACGGCCGGCCTGGTGGCGCGAGAGAACCGCGTCGAGCGGGGCCGGACACGTACTCAGCACTTCGAACAACAAGTCACGATGAGCGCGGCCTCGGCGAGTCGCCTCGTCGAGCACGCAATCGATCTGCGCGGCGTAGGCATTCACTTGATTCCCGGTCAGCGCCGAGACCCAGTGATCGTCCCAGCGCGTGCGGGAGTGATCGATCTGCGCCGGCGAAACGCGCGCGTAGCGGGCGAGGGCGGGATGGTCGACGAGATCGGGCGATTCGAACAATCGCGCGCCGCGCCGCACCGCCGAAGCCGGATCGGGATCGTCGACGCGGTACACCCACGGACACACGATGCCGTGCGGATGATCGACGCGCAGTCCGTCGTACTCCCCCAAGACCTTCGCCAGACGCATTCGCAGAAATCGATCGGCGATGTCACCCGGTGCGAGCGCAAACGGATCGAGCACACCGTAGCCCCACGGCTGCCCCGCCATCGTCGTGCGGCTCGGCGGCGCGCCCATCACGTAGTCGCGCAGGAACACGCCCGGATGTCCCCACCGGTCGGCCAGCGAAGCGCCGACCTGCAGATCGCCGTAGAGCACCATGTCGCGCGCGGCCTCGCGCTTCCATGCAGCGTGCTGCGCGTGCACGAGGTACTGCGCGAACGCGTAGCGCTCGATCGCCGCGGCGTGTGCGCGACGGAGCGCATCTGTCGCGCGCGGTTGCATGAACGCGTGGGCGTCGTCGGTGGGCCACTGCGAATAGTCGTCGGTTCCGTGCACGCGGCCGAGCGCGTGAAAGAGCGCGTCGCGTTCGAGCCAGTGCGATTCGCTGGTGGCGAACCGATCGATCGCCCCGGCGAGGCTGCTGAACCGCGCCGGGTTCTCGCGGAACGTCGCGAACGCCTCGTCGAGGGCGTGCTCCATCGCGGCGTAGGCATGGCCGTACTTCACGCGCGCACGGCCGCTCGAGCGGGCCGGCTTCAGTTGCTCGAATGTTTCCGCGCGGAGCAATCCAGTCTCGACCAGTGCTTCGAGATCGATCGAGAGCGGGCTGCGCGAAAAGAAGGTGCCGTCGTATGGCGAGCGATTGCTGGCGCTGGTAAGCCCTTGCGGTCCGAGCAGGATCGAGTCGAATCCGAGCGCGCGCGTCGCATCGAGCAGACGTCGGCCGGCGCGGGAGTAGGGTGATCCGCGACCGATGTCACCATCGGATGCGCTCGGAAAACTCGCGTCGTGGAGATTGAAGACGAAGCGCTCCTTGTCCAGCGCGCGGAGAGCTTCGCGAACGAGAACCGTGCGTTCGGTGGGCGGCACGTCGGGATCGTCCCATGGCGTGCCGCGCACGGCGCTGACGCGGATTAGCTGGACTCGCTCAGTCGAGGAGCAACGGTACGAACACCTGCGCGCGACCACGACGAACGAGCAACGTCACGCGGCGGTCTTGTGCGGCGGTGAGCACGTCGGTCGGCGCGCGAACCGCGTGTCCATCGGCCGTGACGATCACATCGCCGCGACGGAGCCCGGCAGCATCGGCAACCGTTCCGGGGCTCACGTCGGCGACCACGATGGCGTTGGCGGCCACTCCGAGTCGCGCTGCGAGATCGGGTGAGAGCGACGCGAGGCGCAGACCGAGTCCCTGATTGGCGACCGGCGTGTTCACCGACATCGGGCGCGTCTCGGCCGGCGCAGCATCGGCGCCGGGTCGCGGTCCGGTCACGACCGTCACCGTGCGAACGCGTCCCTCGCGCATCACGGTCATCGGCACGTGATCGCCGATCCCGTGACGCGTGATCGTTCGGATCAGATCGAGGCTCGTCGCGATCGGTCGACCGTCGACGGTGGTGACGCTGTCACCGATCGTGAGGCCGCTGCGTGCCGAAGGTGATCCCGGCTCGAGCTGATTGATCAGTGCGCCGCGCGCGGTCGGCATGCCCATCGATTGCGCGAGATCGGGCGAGAGGTCTTGCACGCCCACGCCGATCCAGCCGCGCTGCACGCGCCCGCTGCGAAGGATCTGTTCGATCACCGATTGCGCCATGCGCGACGGCACCGCCATGCCGATGCCCGTGTTGCGGCCGACGATCATCGTGTTGATCCCGAGGACCTCGCCGCGAAGATTGACCAGCGGTCCGCCCGAGTTGCCGGGATTGATGCTGGCGTCGGTCTGCAGGTAGTCCTCGATCTCGTTGGCGCCGATGCCGCCGCGACCGGTGGCGCTCACCACGCCGTGCGTGACGGTGGCTTCCAATCCGAGCGGCGCGCCGATGGCGAGCACGAATTCGCCGACGCGCGCGGTGTCGCTGTCTCCCAGGCGCGCGGCCGGAAGGCCGGTGGCTTCGATGCGGATCAACGCGAGGTCGCTGGCCGGGTCGGTGCCGAGCACGCGTGCGCGAAGGCTGCGTCCGTCTCGCAAGCGCACGGTCAGTCGCCGCGCCCGTTCGACCACGTGGTTGTTCGTGAGGATCACGCCGTCCTCGCGCACGATGACGCCCGAGCCCTCGCCGCGAACCAGCGGGGCCCGTCCGCCCGTTCCGAAGCCCGGCATTCCGAACGGCATTCCGCCGCCCATCTCGGCCTCGTCCGCGTCGGCTTCGACGTGAATGCTCACGACACTCGGCAGTACGTGCTCGGCGACTTCGGTGAATGCACGGCCGAGTTGAATCGCATCCGCTGCGGCCGCCGTCGGCGGCGGTGCCGGGACGTTCGCGACCTGCGGCACGGGCGCCGCGGGATTCGGCGGTGGCGGCACGGTCGTGGTGGCGGTGACCGGCTGTGCAATACCCGCTGCGGGCTGTGCTTGCGCGTGCAACAGCGCAGGGGTCGCGGCACCGGCCACTGCTGTGGCGATGGCGACGGTGGAGAGCCAGCGGACGCGTGCGAGGGTGGACTGATTCGAATCCGTCATTCGTGTTGCTCCGCGGTGTGCCTCAGAGGGAGGTGCACGTACGAACTCGCCGTCCGTGACAGTCATTCCCGATGCACGGCGCGTGCGCCGACGGCGCGGCGGAAGTGCTCGGGGTTGACGCTCGGCCGAGCCGCATGGGAATAAGCCCAGCCATGCGATTTGCACTGTTGGCTATGGTCGTTCTCGCGGGCGCAGGATGCAGTTCGACTCGATACGGCGACGCCGGGGCCGACGCGCCGCCGCTCATGCTCACGAACTACGACGTCTCGGCGACCGCCGATGGCGGAACGCCGCCGGTGTGCCCTGGCGAACTGTACGGTCGCGCGAGTCAGCGTCAGGCGACCTGCACGCGCCCGCCGGAGGTCTGCGTGTCGGACAACACCGCAACGTCGTTTGTCGAATGCACGTGCAACGGCACGGGCGACGAAGGCGTGTGGGAGTGCCACACGGCGCAGCGCTGAAATGCCGGCTCGCAAGCAGTACTGGCTGATCAAGAGCGAGCCGTCGGTCTATCCCTTCGCGCAACTCGTCGCCGACGGCGAGACGCGCTGGGAAGGGGTTCGGAACTACGAAGCGCGGAACAACCTGCGGGCGATGAAGAAGGGCGATCTCGCGCTCTACTATCATTCGAACGAAGGCAAGGACGTGGTCGGGATCGCGCGCGTGAAGCGTGAG
>CBIHQZ010000356.1:0-6665 GCA_966212315.1 uncultured Myxococcales bacterium | reverse complement strand
AGTGTTCGCGATCGCGCGTCTCGCACGCACGAAGCGGATGCGTGAGCTGCTCACCGCATGGAAGCGCCCGCTCCCTCTCGCGCACCTCGCGATGCTCTCGCTCGGCGGTGCGTACCTCGCGCACTCGTACGAAGACCACGATGTCCGTCCGTTCTATGCGTTCGGCGTCGGCGCGCTCGCGGTGTATCTCGCGGCGTCGGCATGGAGCCTCGCGGGGAGCAGACACGCCGTGCTGCGCGTAGCCCGCGCACTGGCTTGCGCGATCGCGGTGCTGGCCGTTTCATTCCTGGCGATGCATCGCTTCGACGCCGGCATGCTGGAAGGAATCAATCTGTGAGTGATTCGCAATCCGATGCGCGCGATCCATCCGTCGACGACGCCGACGACGCCGACGACGGCGTGCTGATCGTACGGCGCGGCCCGGGCGCCAACTGTTCGTCGATCGGCAGCGCGGTCGAGATGTTGTTTCTCTCGGCAACAGTCGGAGCCGCGGTGCTCGCCGCGGTCGTCGCGGCATTGCGTCCGTCGCCGGTCGAGACGCCAGCGAGCAAGCCTTCCGACGAAGGATCCACGCCCGCGTGAAGGTGCGCGTCGAAACGTTCGGTGCGTGGGTGTCGCTCGACGACGCAACGCTGGTCGCACTCGATCGACGCGCCGCGCGCCGGGCCGGCATCGACGGCGGCGAACGCTGGTCGGATGCCGCGAGCGCGCCCCGCGAACGCCCGCTCGAAGTACACATTGCCGTCACGGGGCATTGCCCGGTCGCATGCAGCGGCTGCTATCAGAACGCGAGTCCCGCGGGTGAACACGTCGCGCGCGAACGTCTCGAAGCCACGCTGCGCGAGGTGGCCGATGCCGGTGTGTTCACAGTGGCGTTCGGCGGTGGCGAGCCCGCGTCACGCGACGATCTGCCGCAACTCGCCGACGTCGCGCGGAGTGTGGGTCTGGTTCCCGTCGTGACGACGAGCGGGCTCGGAATGAACGCCGCGCGCGCCGAAGCGCTGCGGTCGTTCGCGCAGGTGAACGTGAGTCACGATGGCGTGGCAGGGAGCTACCGCGCAGTGCGTGGTTTCGACGGCGCGGATGCGGCCGATCGTGCGATCGCGTTGCTCGTCGCCGCGGGCATTCCGGTCGGCGTGAATCTGGTTCTCACGCGCGAAACGTTCCCGCACGTCGATGACACGGTCGCCCACGTGCGCGCGCTCGGCGTGCGCGAAGTTCAATTGCTTCGTTACAAGCCTGCCGGCCGCGCGGCCTCGCTCGATTACCTGGCGCGCCGTCTCACGCCCGCACAGAACGACTCGCTGCACGCGTTGCTCGAACGCCTCGTAGCCGCGCACGGCGAGGCCGTCTCGATTCGCATCGACTGCGCACTCGTGCCGATGCTCGTGTCGCACGTGACCGACGCCACGCAGCTCGCGCGATGGGGCGTCTTCGGTTGCGAAGCGGGACGCCGTCTGGCTGCGATCGAGCGGAGCGGCGCGGTCGCACCGTGCAGTTTCGTGCACGCGGCGTCGTCGAATGCCGACATGCCCTTCGCGCAATCGTGGGAACGCGCACCGGATCTCACCGCCTTCCGCGCATTCGTCGAGAGCCCGCCGGAGCCATGCGCGAGCTGTGCGCTCCAGAGCGTGTGCCGCGGCGGCTGCAAAGTCGTCAGCGCGCATTTCGGCGAAGCGATGCGCCCCGACCCCGAGTGTCCGCGCGTGCGCGCGCTCGCCTCCGAGACGACGCGTGATTGATTCGCCTCGCTCACCGGCTGGCGACGGCATCGCCTGCGCCTGCGCGTTCGCGCCATTCGTCCACGCAGTGGTGGCCGGCGTCTTCTCGCGCATCGATCCCTCGCCGGATCCCGTCGCAGTGGTGTGGTCCGAGCACTCGCCGACCCTCACGCGCATGACCCTCGCGCTCTTCGTCACAGCGCTCCTCGCGTTCGGTCTCGTTGCGATCGCGCGTGCCGTTCCGCAGCACATGCCGCGTCTCACCCTCGTTGCCGCGTCGCTCTCGGCGATCGGCGTCACGGTTCACGCGTGGGCATTTCCATGAGCGCCGCCGTCACCACGATTCACATCGTTCTCGCCGCGCTGCTCGTGTTCCCGATGCTGGCGATCGTATGGCACCCGGCGCACCCGAGGCTGCGCGCACTCGCACGCGCGAGTGGCGCGGTGGCGCTCGTCGTTCTCGCCACCGGCGCATCGCGCATTCGTGCCTGGGAGCCGAGTACGCGCCGCGCGGTCTACTTCGTCTCGCGCGACGCGGGATTGTGGCTCGATCGCAAGATCGTGTTCGGCGTCGCCGCCTGCACGTTCGCACTCGCGCTCGCCGCCCTCTCGTTCGTGCGCGAACCGTCCCCGCGCGTCGTTCGCGTCCTGGCCATCGCCTCGCTCGTACTCGCGCTCGCAGCGTGGTTCGCGGTCGTGTTCGTGCACGCACGCGCCCCCGCCGCGGCGGTCGAATACGTCAGCTGAACTTTCCGCTCGCCGCGAGGAACGTCATCTTCTCGTTCGTCTCGCGCAGACGCGCCGAGAGCGTGCGCACCACGTTCCACAGGATCTCGTAGGCGAGGTCTTTGTGCAGAAATAGCAGATGCTGCATCTCGTCTTTCTGGATCGCGAGCAGCTTGCATCGTTCGTGAACGCGCGCGTCCGCGCTGCGTGGCGAGTCGTCGACCAGCGCCATCTCGCCGAAGTAGTCGCCGGGTCCGAGCACCGCGAGAGCTTCTTCGCCGAGCCCCGGCACTTCGCGCGAGATGCGAACCTTGCCGTCGAGAATGAGATACAGCTTGTCGCCCGGATCGCCGGCGCGAAACAGCACGGTGCTCAGCCCGTGACTCTCGTCGGTCGCGATCGCAGCCAGTCGCTCGAGAGAACGTCGCGTGAGACCGGAGAACATGTGGATCTTCGAAAGGGCTTCGATCCGCTCGTTCGGGTCCACGGTCATCGGCGCCGATTGTGGGCCGAATGAATCGCGTCCGTAAAGTTCCGAGCAGCGGACCGCGTTACTCGCGCGCGACGAGGCGCCGGATCAATGCCGCATAGGGACTCGTTCGTGGATCCCGCTCCGGCTTTCGTGTGACGCCGCCGAACGCGAGGATCCCGGCGACGAGCGCGATGCCGCCGATCGATGCGATCACCGCGAGCAATCGAGGCCGCCGCAACACGCTTCCGCCGCGCACGCCCAGCACCGGCAGCGCGACCCCGAGTCCGTGCACCAGATGATAGAGCCCCGCGAGCGCGAAGGTCGTGTAGTAGGGCCAGAAGTACGCGGGCACCCAGCGAAGTGTGAACGCCACACCTTCGAACCCCGGGTAGATCCCGTAGATCAGCGATGCCCCGCGAGTCGCCGTGACGTGTCCCGCGAAGAACACCAGCAGCACGACGCCGCTCCAGCGATGCAGTCGGGTCGCAAGGCTCGCAGGCTTGCGCGCTTCACCGCGACGGCGGCGCACGATCATCCGGGCGAAGCCGGTACCCGCGTGCACCAGCAGCGGTGCGATGACGAGTGCGATCTCGATGGGCGCCCATTGATAGCCGCGTCGCAGTGTTCGTTGCACGCGGTCGTAGGTCTCGGGACCGAGCGCGGCGATCATCTGGTTCGCGAGATGAAGCAGCAGGAACACCGCAAACAGCACCCCGCTCGCGGCCTGCACGCGCAGCAAACGCGCTTCGATCGGAAGCGTTTCGGTCGAAGGTCGATGTGGTTCCATGGCGGTTTCGATGGCTCTCATGCCGCACAAGACGACGCAGCTGCGCCGTCCGTGACATCACGAACGCGAGAACTGCGTGAGCTTCGTCGGATTGAGCACCATCGACACCGTGTAGATCTGCGCGCCATCGGTCTCGATTTCCAGCACCAGCGCCGGCTTGCCCGCGACGAACCCCACCAGCGCAGGCCATCCGTTGACGTCGCGCATTTCGACCTCGAACGCGGCTCCGCCCTTGCGCGTGATGCCGACGACGAACCGCGCCGACGAATTCGCGCCGTGAATCTCGCGCAACGCAGCCTTCGCAACGCCGCCTCCGTCGGAACGCACCACCGCGTCGCGCGCGAGCAGCACTTCGATCTGCGACACGTCGCCTTGCATGCATGCGGCGGCGAAGGCTCCGAGCAACTGCGCGTGTGCGGCGCGATCGGGCGCGAAACGCGGGCGGCCTTCACGGACGTGCTCGCGAGCTCGATGCAGTAACTGCCGCATCGCCGCTTCGTCGCGACCGAGCGCAGTGGCGATTTCGGCGTGGGTGTAGTCGAACGCCACCGCGAGCACGTAGACCGCGCGCTCGAGAGGCGAGAGACGTTCGAGGAGCGTGAGAAAAGCCAGCGACAAACTCTCGGGATCGATCTTCTCGCCGAGAAGCGTCTCCGCCTCGGTGGGCACCGGTTCGGGGAGCCATGGACCGACGTACGTTTCGCGCCGCGTGCGTGCGGACTTCATCACGTCGAGGCAGCGATTGGTGACCACGCGTTCGAGCCAGGCTCGCGGTGACTCGATCGTCGACGCATCCGCATCGAGCCATCGCACGTGTGCGTCCTGCACGACGTCCTCGGCGTCGGCCCAGGAGCCCAGCAGGCGATAGGCGAGTGCGAGGAGTCGATTGCGATGGACGATGAACGGATCACTCACGGAGACCTCCGGAGCGAAGAGACGATGCAGCGCGCGCATCCGTGACACGCGCGCTTACGAAATCGCGCAGCTCAAATCTCGCCCTGCGCGGACATCCATCGCTCCGCATCGATCGCCGCCATGCAGCCCGTTCCCGCCGCGGTGATCGCCTGGCGATACACGTGGTCCTGCACGTCGCCGCACGCGAACACGCCTTCGATGTTCGTGTACGTCGTCCCGGGCTTCGTCATCAGGTAGCCGTTGTCGTGCATGTCGAGCTGACCGTGGAACAGCTGCGTCGACGGCACGTGCCCGATCGCCACGAACACGCCGCCGATCGGCACCTCGGTGACTTCGTGCGTAACGGTGTCTTCGAGCTTCACCGCGCTCAGGCGCTTTTGATCCGCGCCGAGCATCTCGAGAATGACCTTGTTCCACAGGAACTTGATGTTCCCGTGCTTGATCGCGCGCTCCTGCATGATCTTGCTCGCGCGCAGCGTGTCGCGGCGATGCACCAGCGTCACCGACTTCACGATGTTCGCGAGGTAGAGCGCTTCTTCCATCGCGGTATCGCCGCCGCCCACGACCATCACATGTTCGTTTCGGAAGAGCGTTCCGTCACACGTCGCACACGCCGACACGCCGTAGTTCTGCAGTTCCTTCTCGCCCTTCGCGCCGGTGTACTTCGCCACCGCGCCGGTCGCGACGATCACGGTCTTGGTGAGAAGCGGTTCACTCTCGCTCTCGATCCAGATCTTCTTCGTCTTGCCCGCGAGTTCGACCTTCGTGACGTCCTCGGTGCGGAACTCGGTGCCGAAGCGTTCGGCCTGCTGCCGGAACAACTGCATCATCTCGGGCCCGGTCACGCCTTTCGGAAAGCCCGGGTAGTTCTCGACGTCGGTGGTGATCATCAGCTGACCGCCGGGTTGATGGTCGACGTTGAGCCCTTCGATCACGATCGGCTTCAAGTTGGCGCGCGCTGCGTAGATCGCCGCGGTGAGTCCTGCCGGTCCGCTGCCGATGATGATCACGTTGTGCATGTCGTTCCTCGCGTGGGGGGCCCGCAGCGTATGGCACCGGTGGGGGGGTGGGGCAAGCGTCTCGGCTGGCACGCGTTCGTCGAAAAGTTCGTGAGGCTCGTCGATGCCTGATATCGGAAGCGTGGACGCACTCGAACGGAGAGCGTCCGTCGCAACAGAGCGAAGGTGCGCGCCAAGGACGAGGTCGTCGACGGCGCGGTGGATGGAGGTGGTGCGATGAAGACGGAAACGTCCGCGCGTCGGCGCGGTCAATGGTTCGGCGCGTTCGCAGCGATCTTGATGGCGGCCGCGAGCGCTCCCGGTGCGGTGAGCGCGCACTCGCGAGTGCGCTCGACTGTCTCGCACGGAACGCCGCGCGAGGCTCAACGCCGCGCGCCGGTGACGGTCGCGATGGGCGCGTTCTCGGGCGATGCCCACGCACGCGAGCTTCTCAACCAGGCACTCGCCGATGCGATCGCCGCCGAACCCGCGCTCCGCTTTCAGCAGGGCACGACGGCCGGTGCATCGATCGTGGTCAGCGCGAACATCCGCGCACTCAGCGTCTCCAACGACGCGGTCGGCCCGCTCGCACGTTGCGACATCGGTGTTGTCGTCTCGGACTCGACCGGCGCGGTGCGCGCGATGATCGATGCACGTCGAACCGTGCGCGGTGGGTCGAGCGCCGCTCTCGAAGCGTCGGTGCTCCGCGGCGCCGCCGGCGGACTCGTGCGCGATCTCGTCGCGCAGATGGTGCGATAGAGCGGTCACGCGCTTGCGTGGTTCGGCAAGCTCACCATGAGAGCGGAGTACCCGCTTCGAGTACTAGGTCTCCCCGTACACGGTCCCTCCCCGTTCCATCCTGAGCGCAGTGCCGAGTCCGCGAGGCACGAAGTCGAAGGACGCAGCGCGATCGCTCGCTCGCGTGGTTCGACGAGCGCACCGCGAGCACGGACTTCGTAATTGCGGACTCCTCCCGACTTCCTCCCGACTCCCTCCTGACTCCTCCCGACTCCCGCACCTCCCGAGCGCGCCCTCGCACCTGTGCT
>CBIHQZ010000355.1:0-6677 GCA_966212315.1 uncultured Myxococcales bacterium | reverse complement strand
CGGATCCGCGATCTGCACATCGGCGAGGACCTCGGCCACCACGACGGGCTGACGTCGGCGACGCTGATCGCCGCGCTGGCGAGAACGCGCGCTGATGGCGCGACGCGTGCGCGGGCAGATGCGTTGGGTCGCGAGGTGCGCGCCGAGCACGGGACCGTTCGTGCGGTCGCGGAGATCGAGCGGATGTTCGCGGTTCGGTGACTGGCGATGATCGCGAACGCGAGCAGCGCTCGTCGACGAGCCGCTGGTTCAGTCGCGATGCGTGGCCACGGCCCGGAACGCGCGCCTCGTGCACCCGAGATTGCGCGCCCCCGCTGGCGGCCTGCTTGCTTCCGAAGTCGTGGGAGATGCGGGGTCGGCTCGTCACGTTCGCCGACGCTGCACGCGGGGAGGTCTGGCATGCGCGTTCACGAAACGTTCAATCACTCGGGGTTCTCTCGCTTCATCAACAATCCGGCAGGGCGCATCTTTCGGCTCGGTGCAGGTGCGGGATTTCTCGCGCTCGGATGGGCGAATCGATCGCATCCGCTGGGTGTGATCTCGATGCTGTGGAGCGTGCTTCCGTTGAGCGCGGGAGCGTTCGACCTCTGCTTCATCAGCGCGCTGCTGGGAGGTCCGATCTCCGGTGCGAGGATCCGCGAGGCGCAGCATCGCGAGCCACCCATCGAAGGTGCAGGAGGCGTGGCCGCGCCGCATCGGCACGAAAGTGCGCACTGAGTGGGTCGCGCCGAGCGCGGAGACGCCGCGCCATGTAAACGCAATCGAAGCCGGAACCGGACACCGCGCCATCGCGGCCGGATCCGCGCGCCGCGGACGAGGTTCCACCCCACGAATCTCGCCCACTGTCCTCGCACTTTGGCACCGCTGCCGATCGCCTTACGCTCTCCCAGTGAAGCGCGCTGCATCCGGCGACTCGACCACCACACCGCACGCGGCGCCTGCCGACGGTTGCGATCCCGCGCGCGACGACAACGGGCTGCTCGACCACCTCGGCGTGATCATCTGGCGCGCCGACGCCGATCCGCTTCGGGTCACCTGGCTCAATCGCCGCGTCGAGGAACTGATCGGCCGCCCTCGCGCGGACCTGCTGGCAAACCCGCAGGTCGCGGGCGAGCGGCACCTCGCACTCGAAGACGTGGCCGCGCTGGGCGCTGCGTGTCGCGACGTGATCGCCGACGGCGCGCCGCGCACCGTCGAGCACCGCATGCTGAACACGACCCTCGGTGATCGATACTTCCGCACCGAGGTCAAACCGCTTCGCACGCAGGAAGGCCGCGTGCTCGAGTTGTGCGGTCTGATGCTCGACGTGACCGAGGAGCGCCACGCCGAGACGCGCGCACGCGAGAGCGAGGCGCGCCTGCACGCGCTGGTGGAGAGCATTCCGTTCGACGTCTTCGCGATCGACCCCGAGGGTCGCTACACGCTGCTCAACGCCGCGGCCCGCGCGAAGAACTGGGGACCGTCGCTCGGCACGCGCCCCGAAGACGCGCCGGTGCCGCCCGAGGTACGCGCGCGATGGGCCGAGAACAACCGACGCGCGATGGCGGGCGAGGTCGTGCGCGGCGAGGAGGTCTTCGCAGTCGGCGGCGAGGTCCGAACGTTCTACAACGTGATCGCGCCCATTCACGACCAAGGTGTCGTGCGCGGCATCCTCGGCGTGAACATCGAGGTCACGGAGCTACGCCGTGCCGAAAGAGAGCGCGACCGGCTCGTCGAAGACTTGCGCCGCTCGCTCGAGAAGCTTCGCGACGCGCAGGCAGCGCTCGTGCGCAAAGAGCGCCTGGCCGCGCTGGGCGAGCTGGCGGCCATCGTCGCTCACGAGGTGCGCAATCCGCTCGGCGCGATCTTCAACTCGCTCGGCGAACTGCGGAAACGCCTCACGCTCTCGGGCGACCCTGCGCTGTTGTTCGCCGTGCTCGAGGAGGAAGCAGCGCGGCTCAATCACATCGTGACCGACCTGCTCGACTACACGCGACCCATCGCTGCGGTCCCGCACCTCGAGCCGTTGGCGCCCCTCGTAGACGAAGCGCTGGTGGCCGCGTTCCGCGCGAGCCCGGCCGAGCACGTGCGCGTGGAGCGTGCGTTCGACCCGGCGGTGTCCGACGTGATGCTCGACCACCGGCTGCTGCATCACGCCGTGCTCAACGTGATGGCCAACGCGCTGCAGGCGATGCCCGATGCGGGGACTCTCACACTCGCGATCGATCGCGACGGTCCCTGGACACGCCTGACGGTCGCCGACGACGGTGGCGGGATTCCGTCGGATGCACTCGCGCGCATCTTCGAGCCGTTCTTCACGACCCGCGTTCAGGGCACGGGGCTCGGACTCTCGATCGTGAAGCGCATCGTGGAGGCGCACCACGGCACCGTCAGCGTAGAGAGCGAGCCGGGACAGGGGACCCGGTTCATGATTCGTCTACCAACGAACGGACGCGAGTCGGAGACCGTTACGTAAGCTGCGCGGAGAACGTAGACCTAGACGTCTGACGGCGCGGTTGTCGGGGCCTCACGTCACCGCGGAGAAGCTCGATGCTGCGAGCACACCCGACTGCCGCATCGGCTTTCTTTCCCTCGGCGCGAGCCTGCGACACTCTCTCGCCATGAATCGTCCCGCCAACGCAACGCTCGCTTCGGTCGCGGCCGTCGTACTCGCGGGCGGCGTGTTCTGCGGAAGTCACGCACTCGCACAATCTCAGCCGGCGATCCCGCTCACCGCGGACGCGACCGATCCGCCCGCACCGTTCGCGACATTCCTGCGCGCGATTCCGAGTGCGACGACCGTGCGCATCCGCAACGGATGGATGGGACTCAGCCCACTCGCGCCGGTCGACGATCGCTACGAGTTCCATCGCGTCGGCGACGTGTTCCAGGCGAGCGCTGTCTGCCACGCCGCGCGCCACGAGCACCGACTTCCCGACGTCACGTTCCGCGCGTCGACCCTCACGACGATCCTCGCTCGATTCGCGCACGTCTCGGTCTCGAGCGGGCCCTTCAGGCCGCTGATCATGCACACCGACGATTACCCATCGACGACGATCGAATTCGACACACCCGCAGGTACGGTGAGCTTCACGTCGCAATCGCAGGGACGATTCGCGCCGCCTTGGCAGATCGCGCTTCCGTCGGCGGCGACCGGCGTCGTGTCTGCATCGGTGCCGGGCGAAGCGGTGTCCGCGCTGCTCGCAGGCGTGGGTGCGAATCTCTGCAGCGAGTGGTTACGCACGCTCCCGATGCACTGACTCGCGGCCGGCATGAGGCGATCCGATCGCAGGTCCAGTGAGGGCTGAGCAAATAGCCAGCGAGACGACGACGGCTCGCAGCGAGATCTCACGCACGACGGCGTCAGCGGCGGTCAGCCATTCGAAGAATCAGCACGGCGCTCTCACGACCGCGGTTCCAAACCCGAAAAACCCCGCGACCACGAACAGTCCCGACAATCATCCCACGCTCGCCCTTCGTTCTCGCGAGTGATACCCAGCCCGCCGTCGACGCACCTCGCGTCGCCACGGAAGGCAGCGAGCAATGACGAAACGGCAATGGGTCTCGCTAGGAGCAGCATGGCTCCTCGCGGCATGTTCAGGCGGCGGCACCGGCACCGACGCGGCGACGGACGTGCGCCCGATGGACGCGGTCGCGATCGACACCGGCCCCGCGCCGTGTCCCACCGGTCAAACGCGTTGCGGCGATCGCTGCGTCGACCCGCAAGTCGACCGCGCGAACTGCGGCGCGTGCGGCACGATGTGCGCCGCCGGCGAAGTCTGCTCCGCCGGCGCGTGCGCGCTCGAATGCCGCGCGTCGCTCACCCGCTGCGGAACCGCCACCGCGCCCTTCTGCGCGAACACGCAGACCGACCGCGCGAACTGCGGCGCGTGCGACATGGCCTGCCCCGCGGGAAACGTCTGCGTCGCCGGCGCGTGCACCCTCGAGTGCCCGATGTACACGACGCGCTGCACGACGAACGCGGGCGACGCGGGCTCGGTGCCGTTTTGCGCGAACACCCTCGCTGACAATGCCAACTGTGGCGCATGCGGCACCGTGTGCGCGGCCGGGCAAGTGTGCAGCGCGGGCGTGTGCATGGCGTCGTGCCCGGCGGGGCAGACCGTGTGCGGTGCGGCGTGCGCCGATACGCAGACCGATCGCGCGAACTGCGGCACGTGCGGCACCGCGTGTGGCACCGGCATGGTGTGCACCGCGGGCGCGTGCGTGATCTCGTGCCCGGCCGGACAGATGGTGTGCGGCGCGGCATGCGTCGACGTGCAGACCGATCGTTCGAACTGCGGCGCATGCGGCACGGCGTGCTCCGCCGGCATGGCGTGCAACGTGGGCGTGTGCGCGACGTCGTGTCCCGCGGCGCAGACGGTGTGCGGCGCGGCGTGCGTCGACACGCAGACCGATCGCGCCAACTGCGGCACGTGCGGCACCGCTTGCGCGGCCGGCATGGTGTGCGCAGCGGGCGTGTGCGGAACCTCGTGCCCGGCGGGGCAGTCGGTGTGCGGCAGCAGCTGCGTGACGTTGACGACGGACCTTGCGAACTGCGGCGCGTGCGGCACGGCCTGCGCTCCGGCGCATGCGTTCGGCGCGTGCGCGGCGGGCGCGTGCGGCGTTGCGGCGTGTAACGCGGGCTACGGCAATTGCAACGCGATGGCGAACGACGGCTGCGAGGTCGATCTGACGACCGACGCGAACAACTGCGGCGCGTGCGGCACGGCATGCGGCACAGGCGGCGTGTGCGCCGCGGGCGTGTGTCAGCGCTTCGTGACCGTGCCGCCGGTAACGGTCCCGTCACCCGGTGGCTGCATCACGAACACCAGTTTCGGCGGGCGCAAGGCGGCGGTCGACGGCGACGGCAATCTCTACGTCGCGATGGTCTGCGGCGGGACCGCGTGGGTCTCCGCGAGCCCGAACGGCGGGCGGTCGTGGGTCTCTGCGACGAGCACCGCGCTCACGAACATCGGGGACGTGGCGCTCGTCGGTCTGCCCGGTCGCGGCTTGCTGGTGGCATCGGTGCGACTCGACAGCAGCGTGCAGGTCACGACCAGCATCGACCTGGCGACAACGTTCGCGACGCCGGTCACGATCGCGGGCGCGTCGGCGATGAGCACCGGTCCGGGGTGGTCGGTGAGTGTCGCGACGCACGGATCGACCTGGATGATCGCGTTCCCCACAGGCACGGCGGGCACGGCGATCGGCATCGCGCGGAGCACCACGGGGCTCTCGGGATTCACCGCCAGCCCGACGACCGTCGCGATGTACAACCTCGCGCCCGAAATCGGCTGGGACAGCGGGGCCTGGTGGCTCACGCACGAATTGAGCGGCGGCGCCGGCGCGGAAGTGCGCCGTAGCGACGATGACGGGCGAACGTTCACCGTCGCAGGGGCCTCGACGATGACGGCTCACTCGTACACGGACTTCTCGTTCGGCGGTGGGTACGTCTACCTCGTTGGTGGCAACAACACCGCCGATCGCATTCCGCTCGCGACCGTCGCGACCGGTCCGGTGGTCCCGACGGCGCTGGTGAGTGTTGGCGTGAGTGGCGATCGAGCGGTCAGCGCCGACAGCGCGGGCAGGGGATACGTCGCGTACGTGGGTTCAGGCATCACGCTGCAACGCAGCGGCGAGACCGCGACGCGAGTCCTCGAACCCGGGTCCTACCCGGGCGTCGTGGCGCTTCCGACGAACAACGGCGCGCTGGTCGTGTGGTCGAACAGCGGCGTCACCCGCGCGTCGGTGCAGACGTACTGAGCGATGCGTGATGCTTGAGTGGTGATCCCTGTGCGTGGCGGCGCGTCGCAACGGCGCGCCGCCGCTTCCACCGAGCGACCCTGCCTTCCTTCGCAGGGTCAACCCTGATGCCTTTCGACATACGGTCCGGTAAACGCGCCGCCACCCGCCGCGAATGAACCCTCCATGTCTGCATTTCACGGCCCGATGGGCCGTCGGTAAACGCGCCCCCGTCGCGCACGCCCGAACCCATTTGCCCCCGGTGCCGTCGTGCTCGATCGGGTTCTTCGACCTCGGTGATATCGTGCTCTCGGGATGGGGCGCTTTTTCCGCGGGCGATCGCACCTGACACGCATCGTTGCGGCGTCGTCGCTCGCCACCACGCTCTGTGTCGGTTGCGTCTCGCCCTCGACCTCGGTCCTCGTGATCGTCGACACCGATTCACCTGCTCGCGTCGTCTCGATGCGCGCACTGGTTTCGCGTGGCGCGAGCCTCACATCGAACCCCGACTCGCGATCGTGGATGCGCCCGCGCGATCCCGTTGGGTTCATGTTCCCCGCGTCGTTCGGCATCGCCGCCGGGTCCGGTCCGAACGATGGTGCCGTGACGCTGCACTTCGAGATGGCGTTCACTCAGCCGGACAACACGATCGTGACGACGCGACGCATCGCGCGCTTTCGGTTCGTCCCGCACCAGCCGAGCGAGATCCGGCTGTACTTCCCCGAAGCGTGCGCCGCGCCCGTGACCCCGCCCGCGCATTGCATCGACACCACTGCGCTGTGCACCGGTAGTCAGTTCTGCGCGGAGCAACCGGGGATGACGTGTGGTGACGATGGACGATGCGTTCCGATCGACGTGACGGTGATGCCGTTCGATCCCGATGGCGGCCGCTCGCATCCCGATGTGCAGCCGGTTCCGATGAACACCATGCCGCCGACGATCGACGCGAACGCCCG
>CBIHQZ010000354.1:0-6692 GCA_966212315.1 uncultured Myxococcales bacterium | reverse complement strand
GCAGATCGAAGCTCGGTCGAACCGAGAGCTGGTCGCACGGGCCGCCGGTGATGCGCCATCGCCACGACAAGGCAGTGCCCGCGAAGAACTGCTCGCCGCGCAGTGGGTAGCGTTCGAACGGCGTGCCGTCGGGAACGCGCGCGTCGTTGGGTCCCGGACACGTGATGGGGCAGTTCTGCCGCATCGAACAGCCGTTGCAGACATTGTCGGCGCCGTTGCAGCTCTCGGCCGTCGGAAGGACGCCGCCGGTGCACGAGCCCCACGTTCCGCTCATGAGGCACGTCTGCGAACCGTCGCGACATGCGCCCACGTTGCGACGTCCGGGCGGGCCCGAGAAACACGACTGCACCGAGCCGGGGGCGCATGCACACGCTTCGTCGACGCGGCCGTCGCAGTTGTCGTCGGTGCCGTTGCCGCAGGTCTCGATGCCGCCGCAGCGATCTTCGGCGGGGACGCACGCGTCGGGGCCGACGTCGACCGTGTCGACCACGTCGCGGCGGACGACATCGGGCACGTCGAGCCCGGTCTTCGCGCCGCACGAGATCAGCGCGATCGAAGTGAAGACGAAGGCAAAAGCAAAGATGCGGGTGAGTTCGAAGCGAAGCACGAAGACTTCATCGCACGAAGCGAGTCCGCGCGCGAAGGGGCGGGCGTTACGCGGCGGTCTTCTCGTCGAGTGCGATGCGCGCGACCCAGAAGCAGACCGCGGCGTTCACCACGATCCACGCGAAGCGCAGGAATCCACCGAACGGCGCCGCGACGAAGCCGAGCGCGATCTGCGAGGCCAGGTACGCCGCGGTGCCGAGCGCGAAGCCACCGATGGGCGCACGTGCCTTCTTCCGGCCGAAGCCGACGGCAACCAGCGCGAGAATCACGCCGGCGTTCGCGAGAGGCAGCCACCGATGCAGCCCGAGGCCGAACAGCACCGACCAATCGCCGAGCGGACGCATCAACAGGTCGATGCCCGGAACGAAGTGAGGCACGAGCCACGGCAGGAAGAACAAGCCCGTCGAGGTGAGCAGCGCCGGTCCCGCCCACGCGAGCGGCGATGCGAGCTGTCCCTGCTTCTTGCGAATGATCATCACGGCGGCCGCGATGGCGAGGAGCAACGACACGAGACGCGCGATGCCGAGCGTGCGCTGCACCGACTCGACCGCTGCCTGCGCATCGACGATGCCCGCGCCGTACAACTCGCGATCGGCGCTGCCGTGCTCGGGCGCACGCGCAGTGGAACGAAGGATCGACTCGATCGCCGCCGGGTCGCTGACGCCGAGCCCCGCGATCATCGCGGCGATGCCCGCCACGTGCGGCGCCGCCATCGACGTGCCCGACCACGCTGCGAACTGTTCGCAGCGATTGCGTCCACGGTCGCAGATCGTCTGCTGCAGAACGTTCACGCCCGGCGCACCGATTGCCACTTCGGGCCCGCGCGAACTGAACGACGCGATCTGATCGCCCGGATCGGTCGCGCTCACCGCGAATGCGCCCGGTTCGTTGGCGGGGGACTCGACGCGCCGACCGTTGTTGCCTGCCGCGCACACCACCACGACGCCGTGGCTTCGAGCGTACGCAACCGCCTCGCCCATCACGCGATTTCGCCCACCACCGCCGAGCGAGAGATTGATCACCTGCGCGCCTTGATCGGCCGCGTAGCGAATCCCTTCGGCGACGTCGGCAAGCGTGCCCGAGCCCGAGGCCGTCAGCACTTTGACCGGCAGGATCGTCGCGCAATACGCGAGCCCCGCGACGCCGAAGCCGTTGTTGGTGGTCTGCGCGATCGTTCCGGCCACGTGAGTGCCGTGCCCCTGATCGTCGTTCGCGTGCGCTTGATCGCGCGTGAAGTCGTAGCCCTCGGCGCAGCGGGTGCCGTCGAGGTCGGGCACGCGGGTGAAGTCTCCGTGGTTCTCGCACGCGACGCCGGTGTCGATGACCGCGACGGTCACGCCACGCCCGCACGAGAAGTTCCACGCGGCCGGCGCATGCACGCGCGCCATGTTCCATTGATCGGCGAACTGCGGATCGTTCGGCGTGAAATCCGCGTGCATCACGACGTTCGGCTCGGCGGCGGTCACCCCCGGCAGCGCGCGCAATCGGGCCGCGAATGCCTCGGTCTCGCCCGCCGGAACCAGTGCGCGGAACAAGTGATCGCGCGGTTCGAGAAAGCTATTCGGCAGCAGCGTGACGCCGGCTGCGCGCGCATCGGCCGCGATCTGTTCGCGCGACGTGCTGTCGTCGAAGTCGACGACGATCTCTTGATGCCCGGCGCTGTCACCGGCGATCGTGATGTCCGCATTGCTCGATGCAGGTGCCTGCGCGTGGGCCGCGACAGGAGACGAGGCGATTGCAGCGGCGAACATGAACGCTGCGGCGAATCGTGATTGCTTCACAGGGCACGCTCCGGGTTGCTGGACGGAAGCCTGCGGCTCGACCGCGCGCAGCGCAACTCATGGACACACCCGCCCGTCGCGGGATTGGCCGCCCGCGTCATTCCGCGGCGGACGGGAGGCTCCGACCGGCGCGCGACGACAGCCGAAGCAGGCGGCCGCGGGTTCGTCGCTGCTCGCCGAGCAGGAGCCGAACGAGCTGCCGACGCAGGTGGACTTCGACGTCCTGCAGATCGAGCTCGTAGTCCCGCAGCGCCCAGTTCTCGCCTTCGCCGAGCGCTCGCACGACGCCCGCTTCGTCTCGTGCGCCTTGAACACGCGGACATGCGGACGCGAACGCACCCCAAGGCTCGACGCCTTCGGCGGCGCGATCCGAACCTGGACCGCCGAACTCGCGAACGCGCTCGCCGAGGATCAACGCACGAGCGGCGTGAGAAAGACGGAGCCGGCCGAGTTCATCCCGAATGTCTGGATCAGCGATGCGCACCAGGGCTGCGTCATACGTGACCACCGCGTACCGCTCGGCGCGCAGAAAGGCCACAAGCGTCTCGAGTGTTTGTTCGAGGGTCGCTTCGGCGAGTCGCAGGGATTCTCGTCGCAGCAGACTTCGCATTCGTGTCCCCGCGCTGGGGACTTCGGATGTGGTGCAACGCGTGTTCCCCCATCGCTGCGGCCCGGCCATGGATCCCCGCCATGGCTGCTCCGGTGTAGGCAGTTCGCGAAGCACAGACCGTCTCGTGCGCTGACGCGTCCGTACTGCGATCACGCGCAGCGTTCGTTGACGCTGATACACACGGCTGACACACTCGATTGGCTTCGTTCGGAGATGGGGTGGGCTGGATCGAATATGGCGGACACGACCAACAACGCCGCAGCGAACACGGGTCAGAACGCGTCGGGTGCGCAGCCCGATCCGCTGATCGGACGGACGATCAACGAGCGGTTCAAGATCCTCTCGGTCATCGCGCGCGGCGGCATGGGCAAGGTCTACAAGGCCGAACAAGCGCCGCTCGGACGCATCTGCGCGGTGAAGGTTCTCAACCCGAATTACAACGGCGAGAACGACCCCGAGTTCCACAAGCGCTTCTTCCTCGAGGCATCGATCGCCTCGAAGCTCTCGCATCCGAACACGGTCACCATCTTCGACTACGGGCAGACCGGCGACGACGTGTACTTCATGGCGATGGAGTACCTCGAGGGGCGCACGCTCCATCGGGTGATCCGCTCGGAAGCGCCGCTCGCGCCATCGCGCGTGACGCACATCGCGCGGCAGATCTGTCGTTCGCTGCGTGAAGCGCACGCGCTCGGCGTGATCCATCGCGATCTCAAGCCCGCGAACGTCTATCTCATCCAGCACGACGACGAAGCGGACTTCGTGAAGGTCCTCGACTTCGGACTGGTGAAGAACGTCGACGACACGTCGGAGAATCTCACGCAGACCGGGCTGTTCATGGGGTCGCCGAAATACATGGCGCCCGAGCAGATCCGCGGCGACCGCTGCGATGCGCGCACGGATGTCTACGCGCTCGGCGTGCTGATGTTCGAGATGATCACCGGCAAGGTGCCCTTCGATGGCGGCACGTCGGTGAACACGCTGATGATGCACGTGAACGATCCGATTCCGAACATGCGTGACGTCGCGCCGAGCGCGATGTTCACCGAAGCGCTCGGCGAGATCGTCTACAAGTGCATGCAGAAGAGTCCCGACGATCGCTTCGCGTCGATGGACGAAGTGCTCGCGGCGCTCAAGCGCGTCGGCGGCGAGTCGGGCGAGTTCGCGGCGAACAGCGTGCTGCTCAACCCGAATGCGCTGCACGGTGATCCGAGCATGCGCGGGATCGTTCCCAATCCGACCGGCTCGGGGCTCGTCCCGGCGCCGATCGCGGGCTCCGATCCGACCGCGAGTGGCAGTGCGCTCGCCGTGCCCGTCGAAACCACGAAGAAGTCGCGCTCGGGTTTGATCTTCGGACTCGTCGGCGTGCTGGTGGTAGCCGGAGGCGTCGGTGGACTGCTGATCGCGAAGCGACAAGTGGCGCCGACGACGACACACGCGACGACGGCCGGTCCCGAGGTCACGCCCGCGACGCCGGCCCCAGCGTCCGTGGTGCATGTCGCGCTGCGATCGACGCCCGACGGCGCCGAAGTGTTCGAGGGCGACCGCTCGCTCGGGCACACGCCTCTGACGCTCGATTGGAGCGGCGCGGATGGTGACCCGACGCGTTCGCATACGTTCACCTTCCGTCTCGCGGGACATCACGACGCGAACGTGACGCTGACGGGTGCATCGCTCGAGCACACGGCAGCACTCGAAGCGGAAGCGGTCGCGCAGACGCCGACGGCGCCGGATGCGTCGACGCCGACAACCACGCGCACGGGGCACACGCCGCGCGGCACGCATACGACACGACACGGCGGCGGCACCGGAACGCCGACGGGGTATCGCGGCATCGACGATTGGTGAGCGGGCTCGCGGGCGCGTGCTCGCGCGGACCTCACCCCAGGCTGCCGCCGCGACCCTCTCCCTCCGACGCCCCCCGCGTAACCATGGGCGCAGGCGTCGTCGAAAGAGGGGCTGGAACGACGGCGGCGCGAGGAGAGTAGCGGCAACGCGGTGGTGCGACGGGCAGAAGCGTTGAGAGCGCGGTGTCCCGCGGTACTCGAATGCGTTCTACGTTGGCTCAGCTGGACGGCGCGGGCGTGAGCTTCGAACGACGCATCGGGCCAGCGCGCTCGCGTGACCGCGCCACCGAACAGGGCGCCACCGATCATGTGAGCATGTCGAACGACGCATCGGTCCAGCGCGCTCGCGTGACCGATGACCGCGTCACGGAGCATGGCGCCACCGATCATCGTGAGCTTGTCGAACGACGCATCGGGCCGGCGCGCTCGCACCACGCTCGTTCCCCCCGCGCGCGCTCAATTCAATCGACGAGGATCGATCGGCGTCGGCGACGAACGGGTAGTCGTCGTGTTGTCACCGAGCTGACCGGAGCCGTTCGCGCCCCAGCAACCGCTGAAGCCGCCTCCCGGTGTCGATGCGAGCGCGCATGCGTGGCGTGCACCGACGCCCACCGAACCGACGTTGGTGAACAGTCCCGATCCGACGACCTGCAACCCGCTCGCCGGCGCGGTGTTCCCGTTGCCGAGCTGACCGGACGTGTTGTCGCCCCAGCACACGATCTCGCTGTTCACGCCCATCGCGGTTCCGGCGCGCGACGCGCACGAGTGCCGCTCGCCGGCCCACACGTCCTGCGGACCGATCAATCCGACCACGAGAACAGGGACGTTGCGCGCAGTCGTCGTTGCGTCACCGAGCTGACCGTTCGTGTTGTCGCCCCAGCACATCGCCTGCCCGATCGCGCGAAGCGCGCACGTGTGAGAAATGCCGGCGGCGAGTCGCGTCGCGTCGTCGATGGTTGCAACGGTCACCGGCGACGTGCGGTTCGTGTTCGTGCCATCTCCGAGTTGACCCGCTGCGTTCGCGCCCCAGCACACGATCGCGCCGGTCGTGCGACGCGCGCACGTGTGCGATCCGCCGGCTTGCACTTCGACGGCATCGCCGAGGCCGACGACCGTGACCGGTGCCGTGCGATTCGTGGTGGTTCCGTCACCGAGCTGCCCGCTCGCGTTGCTTCCCCAGCACACGACCTGTCGCGTCGCTCGCATCGCGCACGTGTGCGCGCCGCCGACCGTGACCTGCACCGCGTCGGTGATGCCCGCGACGTTTACCGGCGCGTTGCGATTCGTCGTCGTGCCGTCGCCGAGCTGTCCGCTCGCGTTGCTTCCCCAGCACGCGACCGTTCCGTTCGTGCGGCGTGCGCAGCTGTGATCGCCGCCCGCCGAGACTTCGCTACCGTCGACCATTCCTGCGACCGACACCGGCTCGAGTCGCTGCGTCGTCGTGCCGTCGCCGACCTGCCCTGCCGCGTTCGCGCCCCAGCAGCGGACTTCGCCCGTCGCGCGACGCCAGCAGGTGTGCGCGGTGCCGCCGTCGAGATGCGTGTAACCGATGCCGCGCGTGCTGAACTGCGCGACGGTCGCCGACGACCTGTTCGTCGTCGATCCGTCGTTGAGCTGCGCCGATCCGTTCGCACCCCAGCACGACACGATGCCACCCGGTTCTCTCGCGCACGCGAACTGCCCGCCGAGCGCGATCTGCGCGACCGTCTCGTACGAGGGACCCGGCACGACGTGATGCGCATCGGTATTGCCGCCGTTGCCGAGTTCGCCGCTGTCGTTGCTTCCCCAGCAATAGAGCGCGCCCGATGCGCCGCCGCGTGCACAGAAGAACGCACCGAGCGGTGCCTC
>CBIHQZ010000353.1:0-6722 GCA_966212315.1 uncultured Myxococcales bacterium | reverse complement strand
GTCGGCGAAGCGGTGCGCGCTCTGCTCGAGCGCGGTTGCGATCGGGACGTCGCCGCGGATCGAGCGACGAATGGCGCCCTGCGCAGGCTCGAACGCAACGCGCATGTTCGGATGTGTCGGCATCGGCATCGCCGCGCGGGCCGCATCGCGGAACGTGGTGAGAAAGGTGTCGGTGGCGAGAGCGGGATCGCGCCATGCCTCGATGTTGGCGACGACTTGCCGGCCGACCCGCGCGCGAATGCGAGCCGCTTCGGGACCCGCGACGAATGCTGCAAAACGAAGCGCTGCGGCCCGGTCTTCCGCGCGCGCGGAGAGAAACGCCCCCTCGACGGTGGCGAACGGAACGAGCGGCTGACCCGTGCGCGCGAGGCGCGGCAGCGGCACCACACGAAAGTGCGGATGCGATGCGAGGTCGGCGGCGAGCCACGGACCCGAGATGGCGGCAGCGGCATGCCCGTTCGCGAACAGCTGCGAAACGAGTGAACCGTCCGCTTCCTCCGGAATGTACCCGGCGCGAATCCAATCCTGCACTTCGCGGATCGAAGCCTCGGCCGCGGGTCCCGTGAATCGATACGCGCCGGTGAGCGGGTCGACGAGGTCGGCACCGAAGGCATGCGCGATCGGTGCGTGGAAGTACGCGTTCTGTGCGTAGTAGACGAGCGGGTAGGCGTCGCGCGGAAGCTGCCCGCGCAGTGCGAAGAGTTCCTCCAGCGTGTCGGGCGTGCGCGTGACGCGATCGGTGTCGAGGTAGAGCGCAATGCACTTCACCGAGAGCGGGAATGCATACGTGTGCGCGTCGCGTTGCAATGCGCGCGTGGCGATCAGTTCGAATGAAGCGAGCGTAGGCGCGATCGCATCATCGATCGGCGCGACCAGTCCGCGATCGATGTAGCTCGCGAGACGCTCGTGCGCGTCGATGAAGACATCCGGTCCGTGCCCGTGCGGAATCGCGCTCTCGAGTTTCGACGCGTAGGCATCGAAGGGGACGGCGAGCGTCTCGATGGTGAGATCAGGATTGGCGCGGCGTGCGGCGTCGATGACTTCGCCGAGCGCGGTCTGCTCGTCGCCGCGATAGGCGTGCCACACCATCACGTGGCCGCGGCGCGCGTCGGCGTGATCGTCGCGATGGCAACCGCACCACAACAGGGCGAGCAACGCGAACTGCGCGAGCACGAGGAACGCGCGCAGGGTCGCCGTTCGTTCGAGCAGCCTCACGCGCATCAGCGCGCGTCCCCGCTCGCCAGCGACTTCCCCGTCTCGGCATCGAACAAGTGCACCGCATCGGCTGCGACGGACAGGGCCACCTGCTCACCCTCGCGCGGCAGTGTCTTCGCGTCCGACTCGAGCCGTGCGACGAACGGTATGCCGCCCACGGTTCCGTGCGCGTACGCCTCGAATCCCATCGCCTCCACGACGTCGACCGCGAGTCGCATCGCCGACGCGTTCTCGCCGGTAGCGAGCGTCACGTCGTGCGGACGGATTCCCACCGCGACCTTGGCACCCGCGGGGACGCCTGCGAAACGCGCGCGATCGAGCAACACACGCAGCCCCTCGCGCTCGATCGCGGTGCGATCGGCATTCACCGTCGCGTCGAGAAAGTTCATCGCCGGTGATCCGAGAAACGCCGCGACGAATCGAGTGGCCGGGCGGTGATACACATCGAGCGGCGCGCCTTGCTGCTCGACGCGTCCGCCGTTCAGCACCACCAGCCGATCCGCGAGCGTCATCGCTTCGACCTGATCGTGCGTCACGTACAGCATCGTCGCGCGCAGCTGCGCATGGAGCTTCTTGATCTCGACGCGCACTTGCGCCCGCAGCGCGGCGTCGAGATTGGAGAGCGGTTCGTCGAAGAGAAACAGCGCCGGGCGTCGCGCGATTGCACGACCCATCGCCACGCGCTGTCGCTGGCCGCCCGACATTTCGCGGGGAAAGCGTTCGAGCAACGGTGCGAGCCCGAGCATCGCGGCGACCTCGTCGATGCGCTTGGCGATCGTCGTTTCCGACTCGCCACGCAACTTCATGCCGAACGCCAGGTTGTTGCGCACGGTGAGATGCGGATACAGCGCGTAGCTCTGGAACACCATCGCCACGTCGCGATCACGCGGTGCCGAGCGGGTCACATCGCGATCGCCGATCTGCAGCGTTCCTTCATCGGGCTCCTCGAGTCCCGCGACCGTGCGAAGCAGCGTCGACTTGCCGCAGCCGGACGGCCCGACGAGCACGGCCAGTTCGCCGTCGCGCACTTCCAGATCGATCCCTCGCAAGATCGGATTGGCCCCGAGCTGCTTGCGAACCCCGCGCAACGAGAGCGACGCCACGCCGGGATTATAAGGGGGACGGTATTAGCTTTCTGACATTTCGCCGGAAGCCTAACGCGTGCGCATTTCTGCGTGATTCCCCGGCGAAACGCGCGCGCGGTGCGCTCGTGGCACGGGTGCGGATGGGGGACGGTATTAGCTTTCTGACATTTCGCCGCGAGCCGCTCGTGCACCCGCGGCGCCTGAACGCGCGGCCGGTGCGGAGCGTTTCGCGACGATGAAAGGGCCCATTCCCGGAAGGCCGACGCTTCCACCGCGAACGCGCCTTGCCGTCGTGGCCGACGGCGGTCGTGGCCGACGTCGCGCGGCTCGAAATGTCAGAAAGCTAATACCGTCCCTCTTGGAGCACGCCCCGAGAGTGACTCTGCGGCCCAATTGCAGGGGAAAAGGGCACCCACGACGCACGCGCGAAATGTCAGAAAGCTAATACCGTCCCCATCCCCTCGCGGTAGCTCGGGTAGCGCGGGGCCCATCCGAGTTCGCGCCGCGCTCGAGCGTTCCGCACGCGGCGATCGTGTCGAAGCGTCTCGCTCGCGTCGTCGACGGCGATGTGGGCGGGTATCGCGATGCCGAGGCGCTCGCAGATGAACCGCACCGCTTCGATCTGCGGCACGGGCGCGTCGTCTGCCGCCACGTACACACTGCCGGGTTTCGCCCGTTGCAGCGCGGCGTCGATCAACGAAGCGAGGTCCTCGACGTGGATGCGAGACACCACGTTCGTGCCATCGCCGGGGATGCGAAACGCGCCTCTCGCGATGCGTTCGTGAATCCCTCGTCCGGGCCCGTAGATCCCGGCTGCGCGAATCGCGATGGCACCGCGCGCACGCCACGCGTTCTCTGCCGCGAGGCGCGCTGCGCTTCGTTCCGAGTCGGGCGCGACGGGCGTGTCCTCGTCGACATCGCCGCGGGCATCTCCGAATACGCCGGTACTCGACACGTACACGATGCGGTGCGCGCCGAGCGGCTCTGAGGTCAGCCGCGCATCGGTCTCGCCGTCCGGCGGAAACGCCACGACGAGGTCGCCATCGCCCTCGAGCATCGTCCGCACATCGCTCGCTTCGAGTCGCGGCATCACCCGCGCGTCGATGCCCTCGGCGTGCAGCGCGCTCGCCGCGTCCTCGCTTCGCACTGTCCCGATCACCACGCGTCCGGCGCTCGTCGCGCGGGCCGCCAGAACTCGCCCGGTGAATCCGCAGCCGAGGATCACCAACGGTCGCTCCGTGCTCACGCAATCACCTTCGCTTCACGCAACGTCGCGATGTGCGCGTCGTCGTATCGCAGCACTTCACGCATTACTCGATCGGTGTCGGCACCGAGCACCGGCGCCGCCACGTGCGTCTCGTGCTCCCATCCATCGCCCATCTTCATCGGGTTCCCCGCAGCGCGAATGGTCCCCGCGAGCGGATGGTGCATCTCGGCGATCATCGAACGCGCGGCGATCTGCGGGTCGGCGAAGACGGCATCGACGCGATTGACCGGCGCACAGGGCACCTCGTTGCCTTCCAATGCGGAGAGCCACTCGCGTGCGGAACGGGTCTTCAGTCGCGCGGTGATCGCAGGGAGCAAACGGTCGCGGCCTGCGCGTCGCTGCGCGTGCGTTGCGTACTGCGGATCGTGTGCCCATGCGTCTTCGCCGATCGACTCGCAGAACGGCGCCCAGAAGCGATCGGTGAACACCGCCACCACGATGGGCACGTCGGCCGTCTCGAACGCTTGATACGGAAACGCGTGTGCATGCGCGCTCCCCTGTGGTCCGAGCACGTCGCCGGTCGTGAGTGCGAAGGCCGCGGCGTACACGAGCAGCGAAGCCTGGCAGTCGAGCAACGCCAGATCGATGTACTGACCGACTCCCGTTCGTTCGCGTTGATAGAGCGCCGCCGCGATCGAGAGCGCGCCGTAGAGTCCGCCTGCGAGATCGCCCATCGGCGGTCCCATGCGAACGGGCATCCGTCCCGCCTCGCCGGTGATCCCCATCGTTCCGCCGCGGGCCTGCAGGGTGAGATCGAATGCGGGCACATCGCGCGAAGGCCCGGTGCGACCGAAGGCCGTCATTCCGCACATGATCAAGCGCGGATTCACTGCGCGCAGCGCGTCCCATCCGATGCCGAGTCGATCCGATACGCCCGGACGGAAGTTCTCGATCGCCACGTCGCAGTGCTTCGCGAGTTCGTGAATCACCGCGCGACCCGCGTCGGTCGCCATGTCGACGCACACCGACTTCTTCCCGCGGTTCACCGCCATGAAGTACACGCTCTCGCCGCCGCGAAAGTGCGGGCCCATCGCACGCATCTCGTCGCCGTGGCCGGGGCGCTCGACCTTGATCACCTCGGCGCCGAGGTCGGCGAGGAGCATGGTGGCAAACGGTCCGGCGAGGATCCGCGTGAGATCGAGGACGCGGACACCTCGCAATGCATCGAGCACGGCGCGCTCTACATTCCGAGCGGTTGTTCGGTGCCGCGCGCGACGAGAATCACCGATTCCCACGCGTCGAGTTCGACGGTGACCTTGCCATCGCCGCCGACGGTGAACGTGCGCGTGCCATCGCCGAGCACGTCGACGAGTTGTGTGCCGGGCGCGAATCCCACCGGCATGCCGTTGCCCGTGAAGGCCGTGTGCGAATGCCCCGCCGAGTGCGCGTTGATCGCCACCAGCGCGCGCGAATCGCCGTCGTGGCGTTCGAACGCGATGATCCCGGCGTCTTCTTCGGTGCCCGTGCGCGTCGTGCTCCAGCGAATCGTGAAGTCACCGCGGCGCAGCGCACTGTAGGCGCGCCGCACGCGCGTGAGTCGCGCGATGTGCTGGAACGTCGCGCCGTCGGTCGGAAACTGCGTCGCGGCATCGCCGTTGGTGCCGTAGTCCGTCGCGTGCTCCCAGAAGACTTCGCGGTTCGAGGGATCGTTCGCGCCACGGAAGTCCTGCTCGGTGCCGTAGTACATGCACGGGATTCCCGGCTCGGTCATGAGGTACGTGAGCGCGCCGTACATGCGCCGCTGCATCGCCGCGAACGAGTCGGGCGAGTTCACGCGCCCCTGCGGACACGAGTTCGGATCCTCATCGAGGATCCCGGCGAGGAAGCGCGGTACGTCGTGGTTGTCGAAGAAGTTCACCAGCAGATCGCGCGGTGCTGCGTTCGCGCCACCCGGTTGCGGCGTCGCGTTGTAGTTCGCGAGTCGATCGGTATTGAGGCTCTCGATCGCCTGCGTCGGCCCCTCGCACTGGAACACGTCGCGGTACACGCGGAACTTCTGCGAGAAGTAGAAGACCGAGTCGACTTCGTTGTTCGCCGTGTACGACGAGATCAATTCATCGTCGCCGTCGAACGCTTCGCCGAACATGAAGAAGTTGTTCTTGCCGCGCGCAGCGAGCCGCTGACGCACCGCCGGTGCGAACTCGCTCCAGAAGCCGTGCTCCACGTGCTTGAGCGTGTCGATGCGGAACCCGTCGAGATCGAGCAGCTCGACCCAGCGCGAGTACGCCTGGATCATCGCCGCGCGCACCTGCGGGTTCTCGGTGGCGACGTCTTTCAAGCCGCCCGGGAAGTCGCCGAGCATCACTTGATCGCCGGGCTGATGATTCACGTTGTCGTACGAAACGATCCGACCGTGGCGGTGGTAGCCGTCGTTCGTCGCGAGCACGCGCTGCCAGCTGTTGCACGAGAGCGGCAGGTCGGTCATCGACACGCCATCCGGGCATGCGCGATCGAAACCGGGCGGCACGCGCGAGATCTCGGGCATCTGCAGGAAGATCACCGGCGCGGGTCCGGCGGGGCCGAGTGACGTGTACGACTGCACCACGTCGCGCGTGTTGTAGTCGGGGTCGTACTCGGTGACCCGAGTGATCAAGCTTCCTTGACCACCTGGATTCTGGAAGCCGTTCGCCGGCCCGCCGCCGTACACGTTGTCGTCGGGGCGGCCGTTCTGATTGATGTCGTAATAGAACATCTGACCCATGTGATTGGTCACGATGTCGAGCACCACGCGCAGATTGCGATGATGCGCTTCCTGCACGAGTCGTCGCAGCGTCGCGAGGTCGCCGAAGTGCGGATTGAGTTCGGCGAGGTCCGACGCCCAGTAACCGTGATAGCCGTCGATCCCCGCGTCGGTGTCGACGTTGCGCACGATGGGCGAGATCCACAGCGTGGTGACACCGAGCTGCGTGAAGTAATCGAGGTGATCGATGATCCCCTGCCAGTCGCCGCCCTGATAGCGCGCGAGCGACGAGCGATTCACGCGCCAGTTGTTGCCTGGATCACCGTCGGCGAAGCGATCGATGAGGACCTGGTAGATCACCTCATCGCGCCAGTCGGTGACCTGCGACGTGAGCTGCGCGCGTTCGCCCGAGACGGCGTCGAGGTTGAAACAGCTCGTCGCGCTCAGCGGAAGTGCAGCGGCGAGTACGAGCGGA
>CBIHQZ010000352.1:0-6734 GCA_966212315.1 uncultured Myxococcales bacterium | reverse complement strand
CTCGCGGGTGAATGGACATCACCCGCGGTGCAGTGAAGCGTCGATCAGTCGCGTCGGTACATCGTGACGACGCACGCGCCGCCGAGGCCGAGGTTGTGCTGCAACGCGACCTTCGCGTTCGGCACCTGTCGCTTGTCGGCCTGACCCCGCAGCTGCCACACCAGTTCGGTGCACTGCGCGAGGCCCGTCGCGCCGAGCGGGTGGCCCTTCGAGAGAAGCCCGCCCGACGGGTTCGTCACGAACTTCCCGCCGTAGGTGTTCTGCCCGTCCCAGATGAACTTCTCGGCTTCGCCCTCTTTGCAGAGTCCGAGTCCTTCGTACGTGAGGATCTCGTTCGCGGTGAAGCAGTCGTGGAGTTCCACCACCTGCACGTCGTTCGGTCCGAGCCCCGACTTCTCGTACACCTTCTTCGCGGCGTTCACGGTCATGTCGAAGCCGACCATCTTGATCATGCTGTCGGCGTCGAAGCTCGAGCCGTAGTCCGTCGTCATCGCCTGAGCCGCGATGTAGACCGGGTTCGCGATGCCGTGCTTCTTCGCGTATTCGTCCGAACACAGGATCGCCGCCGCGGCGCCGCACGTGGGCGGGCAGCACTGGTAGCGGGTGAGCGGATCGAAGACCTCTTCCGAGGCGAGGATCTCGTCGACCGAGAGCAGCGTGTTGAAGAGCGCGAACGGATTGTTCGCCGCGTGCTTGCGCGCCTTCTCGCTGACCTTCGCGAATGTTTCCCGCTTTGTTCCGTACTTCCAGCGGTACTCGCGACCGGCGCCACCGAACATCTGCGCCGCGGGCGGAGCTTGATTGAAGCCCTGCACTTTGTTCATCACGTTCGCGTGTTGATCGAGCGGGTTCGTGCGGTCGTTGAACTTCGACCCGAGCGCACCCTTCTCCATCTTCTCGAACCCGACGACGAGCACGCACTCGGCGAGCCCGCCCTCGATCGCCTGGCGGCCCAGGAAGAGCGCGGTCGAACCCGTGCTGCAGTTGTTGTTCACGTTCACCACGGGAATCCCCGTGAGTCCCACCTCGTACACCGCGCGCTGGCCGCAGGTGCTGTCGCCGTAGACGTAGCCCGCGTAGGCCTGCTCGATGTCCTTGAAGTCGATCTTCGCGTCGCCGAGTGCTGCGCGAATCGCGCCGGCGGCCATGACGTTGTAGTCGTCACTCGCGCCGGGCTTCGCGAACTTCGTCATCCCGACTCCGATCACATTTACGCGTCGTCCCATGGTGCTTCTCCTGGAGATTCTTTCGTCGTTTCAATTCGTGATCGAGCCGCGATTCACGCAAGGCCCTTGAGAAATCCGAGTGTGTGCGCCGGGCGGACCACGCCGTCCACGCGCACCTTGCCGTGCTGATAGAGATCGCGAAGATCGCCGCCCTTCGCGAGGGTCACGAGGTCTTCGTCGGCGAGCTTCACCGTGGTCTTCGCGTTCGCATCGGTCCCCGATTTCACCGAGCCCGTACCGTTCGCGAGGTCGACCACCCACGTCGAGTCGGGATCGGTGATCTTGAACTGGATCACCGCGCCGACTTCGCTCACGAGCCCCGGCGTCTTCGCGATGCGCGCGCCGAGTGCCTCGAAGATCTTGCTCGCCTGTGCGCCTGCTGCCGGCGCGCTCGCCGACTGAGCAGCAGCCGCCGGTGCGCTCGCGCCCGATGCCTTGCGCTTCGCGATCGCGTCCTTCGCGGCCGCCGGGTCCATTCCCTTCATCAGCGTGGTGAGCTTCTGCGACGCCATCACGTTGCCGCCGATCTTGAGCTTGCCGCCGAAGTACAGCTTCTGCGGGTCGGCCTTGCCTTCGCTCATCGCGAGCCAGTCGCTGTCGTCCAGCGTGAGGGTCACATCAGCCGCGCCTTCGCCCGGCGTCACGCTCCCCTTGCCGTTCTTCAGATCGATGAGATACGCGCTCGACGGATTGGTGAGCTTGAAGAGGAACGTCGTCGCGATCTGCCCGACGAGTTCAGGGTGCTTCGCAATGTGTTCGCCGATCGCATAGAACACGTCGCCGCTGTTCACCGCGCTCGATGCGGCAGGCGCACTCGCCGCCGCTGCCGGCGCACTCGCACCGCCCGCGCCGACACGTGCCTTCATCGCGTCGATCACATACTGCGGTTCGATCTTCTGCATGAACGTGAGCTTCTGCGACGCCATCACGTTGCCGCTGATCTTCAGCTTCCCGCCGAAGTACAGCTTCTGCGCGTCGAGTTTTCCGGTCGCCATGCCCATGAAGTCGGCATCGCTGATCTCGAGCGTGCACTCGGCGCCGTCCGCGCCCTGCTTCACCGCGCCCGCGCCGTTCTTGAGATCGATGGTCCACGCGCTGCTCGGATTCGAGATCTTGAACGCGAACACGGTGCCGACGCTCTTCACCAACTCGGGATGCTTCGCGAGGTACGCGCCGATGCCGTTGAAGATGTCGCCGCTCGTCGGCTCGTTCGATGCTGCCGCGACGGGCGCCGCAGTGCTCGCGGTCGCCGCGGGCTTCGCGGTCTCCTTCGGGATCTCTTTGTAGAGTTCCACCACCGCGTTGCTGATCACGACCTTGTCGCGCTCCTTCACCTTGCAGCGGAAGAGCACCTTCTGGTCGCTGTCCTTCCACATCTCGGTGACGATCGTTTCACCCGGGAAAACAGGCTCCGCGAAGCGCACCTTGATGCTCTTGAAGTAGCGCGGATCGTTCTTGCTGAACGCCTTGATCACCGCGCGCCCCGCGAAGCCGAAGGTGCACAACCCGTGAAGGATCGGCTTCGGGAACCCGAAGCCCTGCGCGAACGACGGGTCCGCGTGGAGCGGATTCCAGTCGCCCGTGAGGCGATAGAGCAGCGCCTGGTTCGCGCTCGTCTTCTCTTCGACGACTGCGTCCGGCTTGCGATCGGGTGCCGCGTTCGCTTCCGTCGCCGGACCGCGCTCACCGCCCCAGCCACCGGCGCCGCGCACGACCGCGCTCATCTCGTTGTAGATGAGTTCGTTGCCGCTCTCGTCGTAGCTGCGCGTCTCGGTGACGACGACCGCGTTCTTGCCCTTGTCCCAGATGTCCTTGATGCGGCTCTTGTGCGTGAGCTTCGCGGTCGGCGGGAGCGGTCGCTTGATCTCGGTGTACTGCTCGCCGTGCAGGATGCGCTCGAAGCCGTAATTCATCCCCGGCGCCTGCTTCCCCTCCTTCGCCATCTGCAACACGGTGCCGATCGCAGGGATCACGCCGAAGGTCGGGAGCGCGTTGAACCCGTTCGGGTTCATCTCGTACACGTACTGCAGCTCTTCGCTGTCGAGCGGGTTCTGCGCCGCGCCGATGCCCAGCGCGTAGATCGCGAGATCGCGCTCGTCGTACTTGCTCGTCGCCTCGGGGAACTGAAAACCGAGCGCCGCGTCGACATCGATGAACTCGTTGCCGCCCTTGCTCACCGAGTTGACGTTGTCCATCACCGGCTGGATCGACTCGGTGATGTTCGCGGGGTGGGTGCTCTTCGAGAAGTCGGTGATCTGTGACCACGCGGCCTTCACTGCGTCGGGCGAGATCTCGCGACCGAGCTTGAAGGACTTGCCGACGGTGCGCTCCCAACGGAGCTTGTTCATCACACCGCCGCCGACTTCGAACACGCCGCCGGTCTCTTCGCAGTTCTCGTGCACGAGATACGCGACGAGCGGCGAGACGTACTCGGGCTTGAGCGCGTCGAGCAGCTCCTTTGGAAGCACCGTCTCGGTCATGCGCGAGCCCGCGATCGGCGCGATCACGTTGGCGCGTACGTTCTTCTTCTTCCCTTCGGCGGCCAGCGTCTGACCGAGACCGATGAGACCGATCTTCATCGCGCTGTAGTTCGCCTGACCGAAGTTGCCGTAGATGCCCGCTGCCGACGACGTGAAGATGATTCGTCCGAAGCCCGCGTCGAGCATGTGCGGCCACGCTGCGTACGTGACGCGGAACGCGCCGAGCATGTGGACCTTGTAGATGAGTTCCCAGTCCGACTCGGACATCTTGCGGAAGGTCGTGTCGCGAAGGATGCCGGCGTTGTTGATGACGATGTCGATCTTCCCGAACGCATCGATCGCGGTCTTCACGATCTTGTCGCCGTCTTCGACCGAGTTGTAGTTCGCGACCGCTTCGCCGCCAGCGGCCTTGATCTCTTCGACCACCTTGTCGGCGGCCGAACTGCTCGCGCCCGAACCCTGGAACGAGCCGCCGAGGTCGTTGACCACGACCTTCGCGCCGCGACTGGCGAGCAGGAGTGCGTGAGAGCGGCCGAGCCCGTTGCCGGCTCCGGTGACGATGGCGACGCGTCCGTCGTAACGCAGTTGATCACTCATGATCTCGAGACCCCTTGCTGTGTGTTCGAGCCGTGCGTGAGACACGGCGAAAATTCGCGTGCGAAGTATCGGGAGGCCGTTTCCCGCGCGTCAAGACGCGTCGGGTCAGGCGCGGCGCGTGTTGGTGTCGCCGTGAGAGAAAAGTGTAGCTGAATCGCCATTCAGTTGGAATGAATGGCCGTTCATCGCGACGCGGACGATCAACTGCTAGCGTCGAGCTCGGGTCAGAATTCCCACATCGCCAGTGACTCGGCCGCGAGCTGGCCGAGTGATCCATCGGCGCGGATCTCCAACATCGACACGATGCGACTACCGCTGCGACCCACCATCGCGATGCGTGGTCGGATCGACGTCGCATCCCACGATGCGATGCGCGTGGCGGTGTCGAACGTTCCGTCGTAGCGAACCGTCGGCGATCCCACCGCACCGTCGTTCCAGCCGTACACGATGACGCGATCCGCGTTGATCGTGCCGAAGCTTCCGTCAGGGCGGATCTCGAGCATCGACGCGACCCACGTTTCGGATCCGCCGATGTGCGCCATCACGACGAGCGGTCGTCGTTGCGATGCGTCCCAATCGGCAAGGCGTCCGCTCGCCAGGTCGCCATCGTAGAGAACGTGCGGCGCATCGATCGCGAGTGGCCAGCTCCACACGTAGAGATCGTCCGCGGCGATCGCGCCGATGGTTCCATCCATCTGGATTTGCACCATCGTGAGGGTCTGGATCTGCGCCGTGTTGCGCACCGCGAGCGCGATGACAGGGCGTGGATTCGTCGCATCCCAATTCGCGATGCGCGCACCGGTGACAGGCCCGGCATAGACCGACTGGATCCCCTGGGGCACGGGGTTCACGTCGTAGTGCCCGGCGTCGTGGCCGGCCTCAGCGGCCGCATCGGCGGACGACGAGCCGTTGCATCCGGCGAGCGAAGCGAAGGCGAGAACGAACGCGAGGTCCGTGCGCGAGACGATCGAAGACATGGCGCGCGAGGGTAGCAGTGCGGATCGAAGAAGCGACGTGCGCGAGCGCTTGCGCCGCGAGATGGCGCGGAAGCTCAACGCTCTACGGCCGCTCGCAAACGCGCGATCGCAGCGGCGATCTCCCCGCGCTGCGCTTCACTCGGACCCGTGACAGCGGCCGCCGCGATCTCGTCAACCTTGCATCTCCTCGAATTCGATGTGCGTCGCACTCGGTTGGCACACCGCACGAGCACCTTCCGCGAGCAGCGCCGCGGTGCCGTCGGGCCGCATTGCGTCGGTTGCATCACCGAACGGCGGCGTGTCGTACCAGTCCGCGGACGTGTACGCGCGAACACGCGCACCGACGGACTGCGTGAGCGCATGGCCTTCATCGTCACGATCGCGTGAGCACTTCGCGATGTCCCCCTCGGTGAGTCGAATCACGCTCGATCGCGAACCGAGCGCTTCGTTGCGCACACGCCGCGCAAATTCACGCCTCGCACCGCGTCATGCACGACGCACATCGCATGACGCATCCAAGCCTGTACCCACGCGACACGTACCCATTTAGACTTCGCGGCCATGGCGACCACTACTGCTGCCGCTGCAACGCAAAGCGACGTTGCCGGCCGTCCGCTCACCCGCAATCCACACCTGCTCAAATGGGTCGAAGAAGTCACGGCCCTCACGAAACCCGATCGCGTCTACTGGTGCGACGGTACCGAAGAAGAGCATCAGCGACTGACCAAAGAGGCTGTCGCTGCCGGGGTGCTTCACCCGCTCAATCCCGAGAAGCACCCGAACTGTTATCTCCATCGTTCGAACCCGAACGACGTCGCTCGCGTCGAGCACCTCACGTTCATCTGCACGCCGTCCAAAGAGGAAGCGGGCCCGACGAACAACTGGATGGCGCCCGACGAAGCGTACGGAAAGCTTCGCGCGCTTTACGACGGATGCATGAAGGGCAAGACCCTCTACGTCATTCCGTACGTGATGGGCCCGGTGAATTCACCGATCGCCAAAGTCGGCGTCGAGATCACCGACAGCGTCTACGTGGTGCTGAACATGCGGATCATGGCCCGCATGGGGAAGCGCGCGCTCGATCGTCTCGGCGACACGAGCAACGACTTCAATCGCGGTCTGCACTCGACCGGTGACGTGAACCCAGAGCGGCGTTTCATCTGTCACTTCCCGCAGGACAACACGATCTGGTCGTTCGGCTCGGGCTACGGCGGCAACGCATTGCTCGGCAAGAAGTGTCTCGCGCTCCGCATCGCGAGCTACCTCGGAAACAAAGAGGGCTGGCTCGCGGAGCACATGCTCATTCTCGGCGTCGAGAGCCCCGAAGGTCAGATGACCTACGTGGCAGCGGCGTTCCCGAGCGCGTGCGGCAAGACGAACTTCGCGATGATGATTCCGCCCAAACGATTCAAGGGGTGGAAGATCTGGACCGTCGGCGACGACATCGCGTGGAT
>CBIHQZ010000351.1:0-6735 GCA_966212315.1 uncultured Myxococcales bacterium | reverse complement strand
CGCATCCACCCGTGCATCGCGCTCGCTCCTCGTCACCGCACCGGACACACACCTGGCGTGCACGGCTCGACGGACCCGAAGATGTAGCCACGACACACATCGCGCCCGCGGTCGACGACCGTGCTCGATCCGGCGCAGGCGACCGTCAAATGTTGCAGGTCGCTGTCGTTCCCCGTGACCTCCGCCGCCACGACACCGCGGGCATCGAGAATGTCGAATCACCCGGGCCCCGCGTCGGGCCGTGGCTGAACGGTGAAGCAGAGTGAACCGTCAGCGCGCCATACCGTGCCGATGGCAACAGCCGGCATCGCAGAGTTCTCGGCGGGGGTTGTCTCCATCGTCTACGTCCAGAACTCGACCACCATCGCACGCTGCACCGTGCCGGGCGGAGTCGTCACCACGGTCGCGACGTTCACGAATCTCGGGACGCTCTCGCACATCACGCTCGATCTCACCCGCAGCCGCTGGGACTTCTTCCTGCGCACCGCATCGCAGTTCCGTGCGCGGAGCGGCAACCTCGTCGGCTTCTGCGACGCGACGTGGCTCACCTCTCCGTGTCTCACCGGCACGACGTCGTGCGCGGGCGCATGCTCGGGAAACGCGGGCGACGCAAACTGCGGCGCGTGCGGCGTGTCGTGCAGCCCGGGAACCTTCTGCGGTGGCTCGCGGACCTGTGCTTCGTCGTGCTCATCGGGGCAGACGTTCTGTACCGACCAGTGTGTCGACGTCGCGACCGACCCCGCCCACTGCGGTTCGTGCGCGACCGCATGCGGTGCCTCGCAAGTGTGCGTGGCGGGAACGTGTACCTGTCCGACGGGGACGACGAACTGCGGCGGAACGTGTGTGAACCTCCAGAGCGATAACAGCAACTGCGGCGCGTGCGGCACGGTCTGCGGCGGAGTTTTCAGACAGCAGTCGTGTCAGATGGGCGTCTGCGCGTGCACGAACACGGCTCAGTCGATCTGCGGGACGAACTGCGTGAGCCTGCAGAGCGACGCGAACAACTGCGGGAGTTGCGGGCATGTCTGCGCGACCGGCGAGGTGTGTTCGATGGGCGGTTGCACGGCCTGCCCGGCCGGGTCGACGAACTGCTCGGGCGTGTGCGCGAATCTCACGAGCGACGCGACCCATTGCGGCACGTGCACGACTCGCTGCCCGACGGGCGGGGTCTGCAGCGCGGGCGTCTGCATGTGTCCAAGCGGTACGACGCTGTGCAGCGCGATTCTGCGCGGCACGGCCTGCGTCGACACGAACACCGATTCGGCGAATTGCGGGGCGTGCAACATCGCGTGCGCGGCCGGTCAGAGCTGCGTGGGCGGCGCGTGCGTATGCCCGAGCGGGCGACAGTTCTGCGGCGGGACGTGTGTCGACACCGCGACGAGCGCGACGAACTGCGGCGGGTGTGGCAACGCGTGCGCGAGCGGCGCGACGTGCAGCGCGGGATCGTGTGTGTGCCCGCCCGGCCAGACCGCGTGTGGCGCGACGTGCACCGACCTGCAGAACGACAGCCGCAACTGTGGATCGTGCGCGCATTCGTGCCCGGCGGGCGTTCTCTGCAGCAGCGGCGTATGCAGTTAGAGACACAGCGAAGCGCGCTCGCGTTCGCTCTCGTCGGGCCGTACAGAACTTCCGCTGATCGCGCCCGCTACGCCGGACGATCGTGGGTGGTTCGCGCCGGCGTTTGGCGGGGAGTTCGTAGAACGGCTCGCGGCTCGCTTCGTCGGCGCCGAACCAGGCGAACACCAGACCGAACGCCTCTCTCACGTGCCAGCACCCGGTTCGGAGTGATCGCTTCATTCGCGCGTTCGAATACGGGATGTCGATAACCTGGGGGGTCGCAGAACTGTGAGGCGTCAATCCAGGGGCGCACGACGACCGGGGCTGCGCCGAGTCAGCGTGACGCCGCGCGCTCGGACGCGAGCAAGCGCGCCGCCACAGTAACGAGCGCAACCGACGCGTACTCAAGCTACGGTGCAACCGGATCGCAACGGCGCCACGAAAGGCCCCCCCGATGAACGCCCGCCCCGAGAACAGCATCATCCCCTACCCGCAGGTCATCGAGATGACCCATCGCGGAGAGCGCACATGGGACCTGTTCTCCCGTCTGCTCAAGGACCGGATCGTCTTCGTCGGATCCGAGATCGACGACGACGTCGCCAACGTGCTGATCGCGCAACTGCTCTTCCTGGAGAGCGACGATCCCGACAAGGACATCATGCTGTACATCAACTCACCCGGTGGCGTGATGACAGCCGGTCTCGCGATCTACGACACGATGCAGTACATCCGCTGCCCGGTCTCGACGCTGTGCCTCGGACAGGCTTCGTCGATCGCGTCGTTGCTGCTCTGCGCCGGCACGCGCGGACGGCGCTACGCGATGCCGAATGCCCGTGTGCTGCTCCATCAGCCGCTCGGCGGAACACAGGGTCAGGCCACCGACATCGAGATTCACGCGCGCGAGATCCTTCAGCTGCGCCGCAAGCTCAACGAGATCTACGCGCTGCATACGGGGCAGGACGCGGCGAAGATCAAGAGTGACAGCGAGCGGGACTATTATCTCGGTGCCGAGCAAGCCGTCGCGTACGGCCTGGTCGACGAGGTGCTCGAACGTCCCCCCGCCAGCGTGCCTCGGCGGGCGGGCGGCACGAAGTAGCCCGAACTCGGCCGGCACCCGCTCGGGTTCGTCGAATCGGCGGTTGGACAAGTCATGAAGTCGAGGACCGTCCCCATTCGAGCGTGCGCGCGTTCTCTGGAATCGCTTCGAGGAATCTCTTGCGCTGAGCGTCGTCGCGAAACCTCGCGGCGCGTTCGAGAAGACGGTCCCGCGCCGATGCGATCGCAACGCGGGCTCCGTCGAGATCGCCCGAGGCTCGCAATGTCTCCGCGTACGTCAGCCGAACGATCGACTCGCCCTCGTCGATCGCGCCGAGCCGCTCGAGCTGCACACGCGCTTTCGCCGCGGCAGCCGACGCACCCTCGATGTCGCCGCGTTGCAGCAGGATCGACGCAAGGACGGCGAGCGCGTTGCACCGCAGCGGGGCGCTGCTCACGAGACACTCGATCGCGCGACGTGCGCTCTGCTCCGCCTGCTCGAACGCGCCACGATCGATCTGGATGAGCGCGAGATACACGAGCGACGCACCGGCTCGCCGCAGGTCGCCCGTTGCTTCGAACGCCGCGAGCGATTCGCTCTCCAGACGCAGTGCTTCGTCGAGCGATCCGCGCCGCGCCAGTGCGAGACCCAGGTTCTGTCGCGCAGTGGCCGCCGTGAGCGTGAGGCCGAAACGTTCCGCGCTCGCGAGCGACTGCTGAAGCGTTCGTTCCGCTTCGGCATAGGCGCCGATCTCCAGGTAGGCGAATCCGAGATTGCCGCGTTGCACGCAGCCGACGCGTCGATCGCCCGCACGCTCGCTTTCTTCGACGGCAATCAGATTCCAGTTCACGCATTCGGCCGGATCACCGAACAGTCGCGCCTCGAGACCCCGTGCCACGAACACCGCGACGAGCGTTGCGGGTGGCAGCCCTTCCGCCTGGTCTGCAATCGCTCCGGCGCGCGCGAGCACGCGACTCGCGACGCCGTGTTGTCCCGCCCAGAACAGCGGTCGCGCGAGGCGTGCGAGCGCATTGACCAGAGGCGATACGTTCCCCGGCTCGGGCTCGATCGTCCCGAGTTCGTTCGCGAGTGCCGCGAGTGCTTCGGTGTTCCCGAGCGCGCCGTCGGCGATCGCAAGCGTCCCCGCCGCATCGCACCAGCCCGCGCTTCCGCGTCGCAACAGCCGGAATGCACGCGCGGCAGCGACATGACTGGCTTCGTGCTCACCGCGCCAGCGATGCGCCTCGCTCTCGATCAGTCGAAGTCCCCCTTCGTCTTCGCCGTTTGCACCGCACGCGATCGCGCGTCCCACCCATTGGATCACGGCGCGGAGATCGTTCCCCTCCAGCGCCTGTTCCGCCGCGCGGCGATACCAGCCGATGGCCCTCGACGGCTCGCCCGCACGTTCGCAATGCTCCGCGAGGACGACGACATCGCAGAGACCCGTTCGCTCGAGCCATTCCGCCGCGAGACGATGACCGAGCTTTCGGTCTGCCTCGGTCAGCATCGCGTACGCGGCTTCTTGAATGAGTGCATGACGGAACACGTACTCGTCGGGAAAGCGCGGATCAGCGGGGCGAACGATGATCTCGCGCGCGACGAGATCCCCGAACCAGTCGCGCTGCAGCGTCGGACCGTCGTCGCCGCCGAGAAGGTCGATCACGCCGCCCTGGGGAAACCTCTTTCCGAACACGCTCGCCGCGCGCAGCACTCGGCGCGCCTCGGGTTCGAGCGCATCGAGCCGCGCTTGCACCATCGCGAGCACCGTCCCCGGCGATGCCTCGTCGCTGCCTTCGACCGCCGCGCGCATGATCTCCTCGAGATAGAACGGATTGCCGCCCGCTCGATCGACGATCCGGCCGACGACCTCCTCGCTGACGGCGCCGAGCACCTCGCGGACCAGTTTGGAGCTGGCTTTGAGTGTGAGTGGCGGCAGTCGCAACTCGATCATGTTCTGCTCGGACCAGAGACTCGGGAAGAGCGTGTGCACTTCGGGGCGTGCGAGCGCGAGCACCATGAATGCCTTGCCCGCGAGATGCCGCAGCGCCGCTTCCACGAACGTCACGCTCGGGAGGTCTCCCCAGTGCAGATCCTCGAGCACCAGGAGGATCGGATTGTTGACCGATTCGCCCGCGAGCCATTCCTCCCACGCGCGGCGCATCTGATCGCCCATCAGCTTCGGATCGCTGCGGGCCGCGCGCAGCTCGAGTCGGTCCGCATCGGGAAAGGGCGTGTCGATCAGCTCGCCGAGAAACTCGGTCACGCGCTGCGCGTCCTTCCCTGGAACTGCGCCCGCGATTCGCTCGCGGAGCTTCTGCTGCCGTTCCGCGAGCGGCGCACCGAGACGAACGCCGGCCGCTCGTCGGATCACCTCGGCGACCAATCCGAACGGAGACCCCGCGCTCATCGAATCGCCGCGACCGATCCAGATCTCGGCCCATTCGCTACGCGAACCGATCCTGCGCAGGAACTCCTCGCGAACGCGGCTCTTCCCGATCCCCGCGGGGGCGGAGACGAGCGCGACGCGCGCCACCGGTTCGTCGAGGCACTCTTCCCAGGTCGCTTCGAGCGTCGCCAGTTCGCGATCGCGGCCGACACACATCGAAGGCTTACCGAGCAGCATTCGAGCGGTCGATGCGTCGTCGCGTTCGGCGACGAGCGAGAACCCGCCACCCTCGGCGCGAACCTCGAACCGGCGATCGAGGAACCCCGCGATCACTTCGTCGACACGCACCGGACCGTCGGGCGCGGCCGCTGCGAGAAGTGCTGCGCCACGATCGATGACCGCCCCGATGGGGACACGGCCGGTCACCACGCCCTCGCCCGCAACGAGCACCATCGGGAGGTCCGTGACGATCGATCGCATCGCGAGGGCGCACCGAGCGGCACGTGCGGCTTGATCAGCTGGCGTTCCCGTCTTCGGAAAGGTCACCAGGAGCAACCCGTCGGGGAGGACATCGAGCCGCCCGCCACGCGACGCGATCTCGGTGCGCAGCGTGTCGATGCTGCGATCGAGCACACGCGAATCCCGCGTCGCGCGCGCGAGGAGGAAACAGATCATCCGTCGCTCTTCGCTGGTCAGCGACGGTGCGATCCTCTCGGGACGCGCGTGTGCGTTCGCAAGGTTCCCGATGGCTGCGAGTCGCGCGAGCACCGCACGACCATCGGCCGGACGCTGCGCGGGATTCTTCGAAAGCATCTCCGCCACGAGATCGTCCAGCACCTCGGGGATCGACGGCTGGATCTCTCTCGCGCGCGGCACGTCCTCGAGCACGATCTTCACGAGAACGGCGACGGGATCCTCGGCCCAGAACGGGTTCTTTCCGGTGAGACACCGGTACAGCACGCACCCGAGCGCGAACACGTCGACTCGGGCATCGATGGTCTTCTCGCAACGCACCTGCTCCGGCGCCATGTAGCCGGGCGTACCGATCATCATGCCGGTCTGCGTCATCCCCGTTTGAGCCGAACGGAGTCGCGCGACACCGAAGTCGAGGAGTCGCACGTCGTTCACGTCGTTGCCGACGAGGAACAGGTTCGCCGGTTTGATGTCTCGATGAACGATGCCCTGTTGGTGCGCGACGCCGAGTGCCTCTGCGACCCGCCGAGCGACCGAAACGGATTCTCCCAGTGTCAGCCCGGTGCGAAGTCGCTCGAGCAGCGTCGTGCCTTCGAGCCACTCCATCGCGAGATACAGTTCGTCGACGAGGGATCCGTGCGCGATGTACCGCACGATGCTCGGATGCGAAAGCTGCGCGAGAACCTGGGCTTCGAGCGCGAACCGATCGATCAGATCGGAGTCCGCGCCGACGCGGAGCATCTTCAGCGCGACGAGCCTGCCCGACGCGCGTTCGATGGCCTGATAGACCGAACCCATCCCGCCGGTCCCGGCGAGATGCACGATCTCGAATCGGTCGGCGACGAGATCGCCTCGCTTCACGCACAGAAGCTTCTCGCGAGGGCTCTTCGTAATCAACGGGACGGGGAAGGCCGTACGTCCGGCCTGATGTGGGAGTGCGGGACGCCTCGCGACGAAGCCCTTCCAGTTGCGCATCGTCCGGTCGAGACGTCGCGTCGCTCGAGCGCTCGCCACCTGACGACGACGCGGGCGCAAGCACGCGCGACTCGATCCCGGGCGCGCT
>CBIHQZ010000350.1:0-6737 GCA_966212315.1 uncultured Myxococcales bacterium | reverse complement strand
CGCACCGCCAACCCCAGCACCGCCTCCGCGCGCGTCTCGGCATGACGATTTCGCGCGCGAACGCTCGCCGAGACCCGCCGACGACTCGGTCGTCGCATGCGTTCGCATGAGCCGGCACTCCGTGCGCCGCGATTTGCATCTCCGAGAGCGCCGGTGCGCATCTGCCACGAGCAGCTTGCCGCAACGACGTTCGACAACAACTCGTCACTGGGGGTCATCATGGGGACAATCGACAATGCGGCGCTTCTTCGAGAGATGTACGAAGCGTGGAATGCGAAGGATCTCGAACGCGTGGCGTCCTTCGCGCAGACCGACGCGCGTGTACTCAACGTCGCACTTGGAACGACGGCAGGTTTTCGCGAACACGAGGGCAACTGGGCCGCGGGATTTCCTGACGGACAGATCGAGATCCTGAACCTGATCGCGCAGGGCGACGTCGCGATCTGCGAATTCCGCGGCCGAGGCACGCACACGGGTCAGCTCATGACAGCGTCGGGCGCGATTCCGCCGACGAACGGAAAGGTCGACATGACCTTCGTGGACGTCTGGAAGTTCTCGAATGGGAAGATCGTCAGCGGCAAGCAGTACTACGACGGGGCGACATTCGCAGAACAGCTCGGCCTCTCGCCCGCATCGCGTGCGGCACGCGAAGTAAAGAAAGGGGGCGCTCCGGTTCGTCATTGAAGGCATGACGACGAGGCCGAATCCGGCGCGGCGCTTCGCAGCGTCGCGCGCATCAGCTACGCGATGCTCGCACGGACGCGGCGCGACAGGGGGAGAACGGCAGGCGCTCCCGCGTGCATTCTCGTCATTGCACGCGTTCGAACTCGAACTGCGTGTTGCCGCATGGCGAACTCATCCGGAGCACCGTGGCCTCGACTCCGTAAGCGAGCCGCGCTCTCTCGGCGACGCCGCAGTCCCATGCGACGGGCAATGATCCCGCGTCGGTATCCGTCGACGTGATCCGACCTCGCATGCGGACGATGCGCGTGCCGAAGTCCTCGTAGTGCGCGTCCTCGAAGACGCCGTTTCCGTTCGCATGGAAACGGGGACGGTCCTGCTTAGTTGCATTGTTTATGACAACTCAAAGCGAAAATTATTGGGGATTTCGGTCTCGCGAACGCATGTATGCAACTAAGCAGGACCGTCCCTCTTTCCGTCGCGCGCGCGCTCGAAAACGATCGCCAACGGCCCGAGTTCCGCGACCGGCATCTCGGGAACACGCGCGCGGCAGTGCTCGACGGGGGTCCGAATCACGCTGCGTCGACTCCGCGCCATACCCCGCGATGAGCGGTACCATCCATCGTGCAGTTGCATCGCAGCGCCACTCGCGAGCCGGTTCGAATCGCGCTCCTCGTCGCGTTCGCAACGTGCGTCGCCGCGTGCCCGGGCCGCGCCGGCACCGATGCATCCACACCCGACGCGATCGACAGTTCCAGCATCGACGTCACGACGCCACTCGATGCGAGCGACACGCTCGATGCGCACGAGGGCTCACTGCCCGACGACGCCGGACCACCGATTCGCGTTCTCTTCATCGGCAACAGCTACACGTACGTGAACGATCTGCCTGCGATGGTTCGTGCGCTCTCGCGAGCCACACCGGGGCCCGCACTCGACGTCGACTCCGTCACGCTGGGTGGTGCGACGCTCGCGATGCACTGGGATTCGACCGGCGCGCGCGAACGCGTCGCAGCGGGCGGTTGGAACGCAGTCGTCCTCCAGGGGCAGAGCACCGAGCCGCTCACCAGCGCCGATGATTTCACGTTCGCCGCGCAACTCTTCGCCGAAGCGACGCGCAATGTGGCGGCAAGAACGGTCTGGTACGCGACGTGGGCGAGGCGCGCGGGCGATCCTTTTTACGCCGCGACGGGGCTCGATCCTGCGTCGATGACCGCGGGGCTCGACGGCGCCTACCGCAGCGTCGCACAGCAGTACGGCGGATTCGTCGCGCGTGTCGGTGCCGCATGGGCACTCGCTGCAACCGAATTGCCGACCGTGAATCTGTACGCCGACGACGGGAGCCATCCCTCTCCAGCGGGAACGTTGCTCGCGGCGTGCGTGATGTTCCAAGCCCTCGCACAGCGAGCTGCGCGCGTCCCCGATCCTGCACCTCTCGGTGTTCCGCACGATGTCGCGCTTGCACTGTGCGATCTGGCGCCGCGCGTCGAGTGCATCGAGATGTCGTCGCGTTGCGGTGACGCGTGCGTTCGGCTCGATCGCGATCCCGCGAACTGCGGTGCTTGCGGCGCGACTTGTTCTGCGCCGCGTTCGTGCGCTGCGGGATCGTGCCGATGCCCCGGGGCGGTCTTCGCGAGTCCGAGCTTCGCCGAACTCGCAGCGATCGAACCATCGTGCGATCCGTCGACCGACGCGAGCGCACCCGCGTGCGCGTTCGCGATGCATCGCTATTGCGCGATGCGCGAATGCGCCGACAGCGGTTACATCCAGATGCCGATGACCGACAACGTCTTCGGTACGTGCCTCTCGGCTGACATCCAGGACACCACGTATTCGGCATTGCACGCCCTCGTTCCAGCGTGCGACGGGACCACCGTTCGAGCCGGCGCGGCGTGCAGCCTCGCGGCCCATCGGTACTGCGTCTCGCACGGCGCGCCTGGCGGGTACGGCCCGGTCGAAGCGAACGGAGACATGGTTCGCGTCGCGTGCGCGAGAAGCGAGCATGCGACCGTGGTGCACACGAACTTCGACCGACTCGCGCAGATCCGCCCGGCATGCAACGGAATCGGCCTTCGTTGGGGTGGCGATTGCGCGTTCGCGAGCTTCGCGGTGTGTCGTTCGGGCTCACACACGAGCGGCTTCGGTCCGATCGAAGTATCGGACCGGGATGTCGATGTCATCTGTGTCGATCCGTGAGTGCGGCCGCACGCGTGTGACGTATTGCGCTCGACGAATGGCTGACGTCGCACCCCGCGTCGGCGGTTGCGGATCACTGCGCGCCCGAATCATCTGACCGCATTCGCAGGCGGGACCGCCAGCGCTTGCATCCGACCTCGCATGCGGACGATGCGCGTGCCGAAGTTCTCGTGGTGCGCCTCCTCGAGGACGCCGCCTCCGATTCGCACCATGACGGGCGTGCCCCAGTCGCGTCGACATGGCGCGCCGATGTGAACCGCTGTTGCGACGTCGAGCCCTGCGACGATCTCGCCCCCGCCAACGTTGATGCGACGGTCTTCGTCGACCATCACCGCCAGCCGAACGCCTCCTCGTAGCTCCCGAGCACTTCCACCGTCCCGCGAACGTCCTTCACCACGAGCGAGAGGCGTCGATCCTGCGACGCGACGATCGCAGCGGCTTCACCCTGCTGCCGCAAGCAGAAGATCACTCCCGCGGGATGACGGGTCCCCTTGAACGTCGAGATGTCGTCCACGTGCAGTGAACCGCTGTACGGATTCACGTGCTCGAACGGCTGGAGCGGTGCCTCGCCCTCGATGACCTGCACGCCGAAGCCACGCACGCGCAGATCGGTGTCGAGCAGCAGCGCATTGTCTGTTCCGGTGAGCCCGGCGACTAGATCGACCGCCTGGTCGAACGACTCGAATGCATCCGCGGTATCGGGACTCGCCGCGGCAACACGCGCGAGACGTTCGTGCACCGCGGCGCCTTCGATCAGCCGTGCGAACCGTCGCGCGAGTAGCTCGGTCCCGACGCCCACCTCGTAGTGCACGCGCACGCCGCGCGGTGTCGCCTCGGTCGGCATGATGAGTACCATCCCGCCATGTCCGTGCGACATCGCTCGCGATGCGATGCGTGTGACTACTGCCGCACGCGCATCGATCCCGCTCGGATCCGCCACCGTTCGCCAGTCGCCAAATGCTTCGGTGAGTCGGCGAGCCGGGCTCTTCACGCGGTGGAGTTCGTCGAGGAACTGCATCTCGCCGCGCGCATAGAGCGCACGAGGCTGGCCGCGATAATCGACACGCAGCACGCCTGCGCCGAGCGAGCGGATGATCAGCGGGAGCGCGCGCGTCGAGCCGTGTTGAAGCAATGCCCACACGACGAGCCCGTCGCCTTCGGAGCGGATCGCGAGCGAGGTCGATTCACGCTGCGCGGCGGGTGCGAGCTTCGCGAGTGTCTTCGGCGTCGCGAGTACCGGCGTGGCGAGTGCCACCGTGGCCACGCATCCGCCCGTCGCGCCGGTCCAAGCGAGCGCGAGCGGATAGCGTCGCGACTCCTCCTCGTGCAGCCCCGCGAAGAAGGCGACCTCGACGAGTTGTTCCAATTCGCGCGGCGACGGGAGCGCGTGGTCGGGGTCCTCGATCGCGGCGAGATGTTCCGCGAGCTGCACGGCGAATGCGCTGGTCGATCCGAGCTGCTCTTCGTTCATGCGGGGACGGTAGCGCGGAGACCATGCGTAGGACGATGCCGGCGCGCCCGCACATGGGGCGGCCGGCGCGAAACCCTGGATCGAAAGCGATGCGAACGACGCGCGCGGCGGACGACAACTGCGATCGCGGCCGCGCCATTCACGCGGCCGGCGCAGCTCGAACGACTACCTGCAACAGAGCACGCCACCCTCGGACGGCACGACGGGAGCGCCCACGCCCGCCATCGCCGAACAGGCCCCCGCGGTCTGACACGACGTCATCGTGGACCCGAAGATTCCGGTGACCGTGCAGCAGACACTCGAGGTCGGGCACGAAGCGCCATTGCAAGTGCCGTCCGTGTTCGGTGTGCGGCGGACCGTGACGCTCTCCATCGTCGATCCCCCGCAATTCCAACCGCCCGAGGGGAGTGAGCCGCAATTGTCGTTTCCGCTCCGCGTCAAGCCATCGCAACGACTGCTCTGGCCCGAGTTCAGAAGGAGACCGGCGGTTCCGCAGCCGAAGATGTCGTTGTCGAGCGTCGGCTCGGACTGGCAGTTCGCCGAGCACGACAGCGGCGTGCAGCCGCTCACGAAAGCGTTCGTGTCGAGCGCGCATTCGTAGCAGCCCGTCCCCGAAACCGAGGCCACGTAGAACGACGATCGACTCCCGTCCACGAAGTAGGGATCCGCGGAACATCCCATGTTCGCCGTGCGCGCGCGGACCTCGCCGCCGCGACAGATGTGCCATCCGGCCGAGCACAGATCGACAGCAGCGCATCCATTCCCCGACGCATTGGCCGTGTCGTCGTCGCCGGTGGTTGCACACGAAGACGTCGCCGTTCGTCCGGGCGACGGGAAGATCCCCGCTGCAGTCCATCCACCGCCGCACGCCGCGATGTTCGGGAACGTGGTCATGTTGGCGAACGCTTCACGCGTGCCGTCGGCGCACCCGATCGGCGACGTCGGAAGTTGGCAGATTCCGCCGCTGCAGATCTCGCTGCCGGTGCATGCGTGCCCGCAGCTTCCGCAGTTCGCGAGGTCGTTGCCCGTTGTCACGCACGTGCCGTTGCAAAGCGTCGTGCCCGGCGGACACGACATCGCGCGGCACGTCGCGCCGATGCAGACCTGCCCCGAAGCGCAGACCGTTCCGCACGCTCCGCAGTTCGCCGAATCGGTGTTGAGCGCGACGCACGCAGCGGTCGCACCGGTTCCGCACATGGTCGTCCCGGCCGGACACGAACACGCCCCCGCGCTGCAGAGCGCGCCCGCGACGCAAGCATTGCCGCACGACCCGCAGTTCGCGCGATCGGTCGCGAGCGTCACTTCGCAATTGTCACTCCCCGCACCGTTGCAGTCGGCAGTGCCGGCCGCGCAGGTCGACACGCATGCGCTGCTCGTGCAGGTCTCCGTCGCGCGACACGCGTTCCCGCAGGCGCCGCAGTTCGCCGCGTCGTTGGCGAAGTTCACGCACGACCCCGTCGAGCCCGTGCCGCACGGCGATGTTCCCGCGGGACATGCGCAGCTGCCGCTCGCGCACGATTGCCCGCCCGGGCAGACGTTCCCGCACGAGCCGCAATTGTTGTTGTCCGTCGACGTGGCGACTTCGCAACCGTCGGCGCCGTCATCGTTGCAGTCGGCAGTCCCGGCGGCGCAGTTCGAGTTGCACGAGCCGAGCGCGCACGTCCGGGTCGCGCCGCAAGCGTGACCGCAGCTACCGCAGTTCGCGTTGTCCGTATCGAGATGGACGCACGCGGCCGTCGCGCCGGTTCCACACGACATCGTCCCCGTCGCGCAGCCGCACGCGCCGTTGGAACAGACCTCCGATGCGCGGCACGCATTCCCGCACGATCCGCAGTTCGCGGAGTCCGACCTCGTGTCGACCTCGCAGCCGTCGCCCGTCACGCCGTTGCAGTTGGCAGTTCCCGTCGTGCAGGTCGGGGGAACGTCGACGCCCGTGTCGACCACGCCTGTATCCGTCGGAGGATGGTCGGATGCGACGTCGCCAGTCCCCGCCTCGATCGAGTTCGAGTCGTGGGCGTCCGACAGGGACGCGTCTTGCGTAAACGGGGCAGGACAGCCGGCAACTGCCGATGCAATGCCCAGAAACGCAGCGAGCAGGGCGACGTGTTTCACGCGAATTCTCCCAGGTACAGCGCGGTGCGCGCTCAAAACAGTGGATTCACTGCTTCCGCCCATCCTGGGTGGACGCGCGAAAGGCGTCAACGTTTTTTCCGCGTCTCCCCAAAAGACCGGTCGGGGAGGGACAAGCATTGCTCCAAGCGGATGGACGGATGAATTCGCAGTCCGCTCTTCGGCGATCGCACGGAGTGGGACTTTGACGAAACGCACTCCCCCTGTGCGGGATTCGGCACGTCGCACCGCACACCGCACTCCCCCGGCCCACGCTGGC
>CBIHQZ010000349.1:0-6745 GCA_966212315.1 uncultured Myxococcales bacterium | reverse complement strand
GAAACCGTCGTGCACGCGCAAGTCCCGCCTGACGTCACGCCGCCGCCGAAGCGACCTTCCACTCGCCCCCCGCGTCAGCCGCCGCGCTGAACCTTCAACCACGCGGTCATCGCATCGCACGCTTCCGCGAAGGCCGCTCCGATGCGTTCGAGACATGCACGCCCTTCGTCGGGCGAGAGCGTCGGCGCCGCACGCTCGATGCGCTCCGCGATCGCGGCCAGTCGCGCTGCGCCGGCGGTTGCCGCACCGCCCTTGATCGCGTGCGCCCAGCGACGGCATTCCGCATCGTTGCCGCGCACGATCGCGCTGCGCAGCGATTCGATGCGACGCGGCACATCGCTCGCGAAGATGTCGACGATGTCGCCGACCAGCCCGAGGCCGTCTTCTTCCGCGAGATACACTTCGAGCCGCGCGGGTTCGAAGGCCGCGACGGATTCAGCGCTCATTGTTCTTGTCGTCGCGACCGACGCCGTCGAGCTGGAGTTCCGCGATGCGGCGATAGAGCGTCGCGCGTCCGATGCCGAGAAGCTTGGCAGCTTTTCCTACCGAGCCGTGCGTCGCCGCGAGCGCACGCGAGATCGCGCGTTGCTCGAGTTCGCGCAGCGGCACGATCGGCTCTTCTTCCGGCGGACGAGCCGCTTCGCGCATCGCTCGCGGTGAACGCGCGATCGGCGGCACCGTCGCCGCCACGATCTCGGGTGGCAGATTGCCGATCTCGATCTGCTCTCCGTCCGACGCGAGCATCGCGCGATGCACCACGTTCTGCAGTTCGCGCACATTGCCCGGCCAGCTGTAGCGACGAAGCGCATCGAGCGCGGCCGCACTCACGCGACGAATCTGACGTCCGACGTCCGGCGCGAACTTCTCGAGGAAATGACCGATGAGCAGCGGGATGTCGTCGACGCGTTCACGCAGCGGCGCGAGATGGATCGGATACACCATCAAGCGGAAATAGAGGTCCTGGCGGAACCGGCCGTTGGTCACCAGCGCGGCGAGATCGCGGTGGGTCGCACACACGATGCGAACGTTGATCGGTATCTCCGCGGTGCCGCCGACGCGACGAATCGTGCGCTCCTGGATCGCGCGCAACAGACTCGCTTGCGTCGCGGCGCTCATCTCGCCCACTTCGTCGAGAAACAGCGTGCCGTTGTGGGCTTGTTCGAATCGCCCGCGATGGGCCGCCTGCGCGCCGGTGAACGCGCCACGCTCGTGACCGAACAGCTCGCTCTCGTGAAGTGACTCGGGGATCGCGGCGCAGTTGATCGCGACGAAGGGGCCGCGCCGACGACGCCCGTTCGCATGAATCGCGCTCGCGACCAGCTCTTTGCCCGTGCCGCTCTCGCCGGTGATGCAGACGGTGACATCGCTGTCGAGCACGCGCTCCACCTGCCGCGCGAGTTCGCGCATCGGTGCGCTGCGACCGATGACCGAGCCGAGCACGTGACGCTCGTCGAGTACCGTCTCCAGCCGCCGCACGCTCATGCGGAGTTCGTAGCGTTCCATCGCGCGACGCAGCGTCTGGTCGAGTCGCTCGCGATCGACCGGCTTCACGAGGTAGTCGTATGCGCCGGCCTGCATCGCGCGCACGGCGGTGTCGACGTCGCGCTGCGCCGTAACCACGATGAACGACACGTCGGGATCGCGCGCCTGCAAGTGTTCGAGAACGTCGAGCCCCGGAACATCGCCGAGTCCCAGGTCGAGACACACGACGCCGACTTCCAGTGCCTGCGCGTCGAGCACGTCGTGGCCGCACACGAACTCTACGGCGCGGAAGCCAGCGCGCTCGATGCCGTGACGGATGAGACGGCGGACGAGCGGGTCGTCGTCGACGATGGCGACCGCTCCGGGCGTGCGCTCGGGCTTGGACGACTCGGGCGCAGGGAGATCAACGGGCATGTGTCTCGCCTCGGGACGACGCGCGCGAACGATTGTCGAAACACGCCATTTCTAAACCGCCCCATCCCTCGCATCCGGGTACCCGCGCTTCTCAGTGCGAGACGCGTTTGTTTCAACACGGTACATCGCGACCCCGCCCGAAGCAACCTGCAGTGTTGGCGAACAGGCCATTACTTCCCTGCATTTAGGCCCGAATCCGAGTCGCCCGACGAGCCCGGCATCGTCATTGCTGAGAGGGCAGCCATGACGATCGCGTCGATTGCTCCCCCCGCCGCACTGATGCTCGATGACGCGATGGCGCGCCACTACACGCCGCGCATCCGGCGGCATGCGGCTCGGTTCGCGCGTCGGCTGCCGCGTCACATGGCCGTCGCGGACCTCGTGAGCGCGGGCTTCACCGGGCTCGTCGACGCGTGCCTTCGCTTCGATCACGAGCGCGTGAACAGCTTCGAGGCGTATCTCGATCATCGCATTCGCGGCGCGATGCTCGACGAGCTGCGCGAACGCGATCCGCTCACCCGTGATCAGCGTGCCTTCGCGCGAAAGTTGTCGACCGCGACGCAGCGTCTGTCGCATCGGCTCGGTCGCGCGCCGAGCGAGGAAGAGACCGCGCTCGAGTTGCAGCTCTCGGTGCCCGCCCTTCGCGACCAGCTGACGCGACTGAACGAATCTGCCATGCGCGGCGCAGCGTCGACGGGCGAGCAGGATCTCCACGCGGCTGCGGGCGACGAATTCGAGCGCCCCGACACGCTGCTCGAGATGCGCGAGCGACGCCATCGCATGGACGCGGCGATGAACCGCCTTCCCGAGCGACAGCGCATGGCGTTGAAGATGTATTACGACGACGACATGACGCTGCGCGAGATCGCGGGCGTGATGGGCGTGACCGAATCACGTGTGTCGCAGATCCACGCCGAAGCGATCGCCAAGCTTCGCGGGATGCTCACCGACGCCTGATCGGTTCGCTCACGCGGACCTCACGACGCCGCGCACGTATGCGCGAAGTTGCTCGATCGGAAGCGGTTTCTCGAAGCGCACGTTCGGAATGCTCGCAAGAAACGCGCGGGCTTCGTCGGAGTACGCACCGCCCGTCACGAACGCGATGCGGTCGACGAGATCGCCGCGCCCCGCGAGCGCGAGCGTGTCGTACAGCTCGATGCCCGTCATTCGCTGCATTGCCAGGTCGCACAGCACGACGTCGAACGATTCGCCGCCGAGGAGCAGGTCGAGTGCAGCGGGGCCGTCATTGGTCACGACGACTTCGTTCTCGGTCGCGAGCACCCGGCGCATCGCGGTGGCAACGATGGGATCGTCGTCGATGACGAGCACGCGGCCGCGGCGGATGGATGGGTCGGACATGCGCGCGGCTCAGAATCCCACATCGCGCGGGTGCGGTGCGCTGCCAGATGGATGCGAGATCGGATCGAACGGGTCGGTGCCGCCGGTGCGTTCTTCGTCGGCGGTCCAGCCGTCGTCGTCCATGTCGTCGATCGGCTCGATGCCCGTCGAACTGATGCTCGTGCTGCCGGCGAACGCGCTGACGAAGAACTCACCGATGCGTTCCTGATACGCGACGATGGGCTGACGAATGCGATACGGATGCGCGACCATCTGGAAGCGCGGTTCGGACGCGCTCGGAAACGGAATGACGTAGCTGCGCACCCCGCCGCGCCCGGCGATGTTCGCGCCGTGCGTCGACGGTGCTTGCTGGAAGTACGCGCCGGTCGCGCCCATCGGCAGGTTCGCGTGCAGTGGTCCGCTCGCGCTCGCGAGCCCGTCGATCGGCGTGGCGGCCGGGAGCAATTGTGCGAGTCCCATTTCGCGCGCGAGCAGTTCGGTCGAACGATTCGAGATGATCTCGTCCCACAGTGATTCGACCATCCACACGTCGTGTCCGCGCGAGCCGTCGGCGGGACGCGTGACGAATCGCGCGAAGGTCGCAGGGTCAGCCGGGTCGGCGGCCAGTTGCGCGAGTTGCATGACGGGATGGAAGCGATCGCTCGGTTCGCCGGTCGGTGCGCCGAACGAGGCGCTCGGAAGGATGCCGACGCTGGCGTAAATGATCGGTGCGTCGGGCGCGATCGTCGTGAACATTCCGCCGCCGGGCACGTTGAGCAGAACGGGATCGATGTCGGGTGCGACCGCGCTGAACACCGTGCCGATGAGCCCGCCGAGCGAGTCGCCTGCGTAGCCGATGTGCGCGGTGTCGAACGTCGGTGCGATGCCCGCGTATTCGTCGGCGATGTACGAGAGATCGATCGATGCGTTGCCGATGAGCCGCCGCAACTGCACCAGGTCGAGGACGGTCTGCCGCATGTTGTCGCGGAACTGAACGATGCTGGTGAGATGGCCGAAGAACGCTTCGGCGTTGTACTCGAGGCGATCGCCGATGCCGTCGGGGCCGCGGTAGGTGCCGGGTTCGAGCGTGGTCGTGTCGGTCGGATCCGCGCGCATGCCGAAGGTGGCGAAGTCGATCGCGACGCTCGCGATGCCGCGACGCGCGAGGCCGTTCGCGAGGGCGAGCATGTGGCGGCGATGGTTGCTGAGACCGTGGCCCCAGATGACGACGGGGAATCCGTTCGCGGGGACGGGGCCGCGCGGAAGGACGAATGTGACCGGCAGCCGTTGATCGACGCGCACTGCGATGGGCGCGCCGTCGCTCGCGAAACTGATCTCACCATCGTCCGCGTGGCGATAGTCCGGGGCGACGAAAGTGCCGGTGAACACCGCGCCGATCGCATCGTGCGCGAGCCCGTACGTCGTGCCCTCGAAGGCCGTGTCGGGGAAGCCCGGGACGTCGCGACCGCCGACGCGCATCGGTGTGCCGAGCCACTCGTCGAGCGTCGCATTCCATCCGCTGTGTGCAGTGCTGCCGAAACGCGCGACGTGAAACGGTCCGGCGACCGTCGCGTCGGTCGAGAGCGTCGGGGTCGGTGTCACGCGTCCGGCGCGCACTGCGCTCGCGGCGTCGATCAATTCGCGATGACGGGTCATCGTGCGAAACACACTCACCGCGGCGATGGTGCTGCGATCGAAGCCGCTTCCCGCGCGTTCGACGATGCGGTCGATCGCCTCGCCGTACTGCATCGCGAGCGGTGTCGCGCGCGTTGCGGGGGCGCCGTCGCGAATGGCAGCGAAGTCTGACGATGCTTCGAGATGCACGCCGGCCACGTCGGAACGTACGCCGGTGGTCAGCACGAATGCGTAGCGACGCCCCGGTTCGAGCATCGTGCCGTCGGGCTGCACGACGAGTGCGTGATCGATCGGGTGCCATCCGGCTGCGACCGGCACGCGTGCGTTCGCGACGGGCGTGCTGGCGTCGAGATCGACGAGGAACGCGGTGGCGGCAGGCCCGAGCGAGTCGGCACCGCGCGCGGGGAGGGAGGTGGCGTCGAGGCCGGGCGGTGTCGTGCCGTGCGTATCGATGACGAAGATCGCGCCGGCGAGACGCGAGAATCCGTCGAGTCCGCGATATGCGGCAGCGAGTGCATCACCACCGCGACGAACGCGCACGAGACTGAAATCGCGGAGGTCGTCGGCCAGCGTCCCGTCCGCGGTCATGTGCATCTCGCTCGGAAACGGGATGCTGAGCGGCGTGATCGAAGCGCCGGCCGCGGGCGTTACGAAGTGCGCGACGAGCGACGGTGGGACGACGGTGGCATCCGATGCATCCGGTGCGTCGACGGCGCTCGCATCGGCGTCGTCGGGTGCATTCCGCGGTGAGCACGCACCACTCGCGAATCCGATCAGCACGCACCATGCGAACGAGCGACTGCCCAAGCGCTGCGGGTACCCCATGGATCGCGATGATACGCGAACCCGCGCGCGTGACTCACGTGACTCAGAGGCCGAACAACGAGAGCTGCGTCCCCTTCTTCGGGGGACGTGCAAACGTGTTTCGTTCGGCGGTGTCGTGGCTGGTGTTCAATCCGAGCCGTCGCGCGGTCGCATCGAACAACGCGCGCACGGATTCGGCATACGCGCCGTCGCCCTGTTGCCGCATGCCGAAGCGCGAGTCGTTCAGCTTGCCACCGCGGGCTTCGCGAACGCGCGCCAGGATGCGATCGGCGCGCAACGGCAGGTTCGCGCGCAACCGTTCCTCGAAAACAACCTTCACCGAGCCGGGGAGTCGCACGAAGATCATCGACGCACTCTTGGCGCCGGCCGCCGCGGCGGCTTCGAGGATCGACGGGATGTCCTCGTCGGAGAGGCCCGGAATCATCGGCGCGATGTTCACCGACGTCGGGATCCCCGCACGCGCGAGTTTCTCGACGGTGTGCATCCGTCGCTGCGGGGTCGCGACGAACGGTTCGACCGCGCGCGCTCGTTCGGCATCCCAGAACGGAATGCTGATGGTGACGTTCACGTCGGTCACTTCGCAGAGCGCCTTCAGCACGTCGATGTCGCGTTCGACCAGCGGCGACTTCGTCACGATGCCGAGCGGATTGCGGTACTCCGCGCACACCTCCAGGCACGCGCGCGTGAGCCGATAGCTCGCTTCCACCGGCTGGTAGCAATCGGTCACCCCCGAGAACATCACGTACTCGCCGCGCCAGTTCGGACGGTCGAACGCCTCGCGCAAGAGGTCCGCCGCGCGAAGCTTCACCAGGATCTTGCGATCGAAGTCGGTGCCTGCTCCGAAGCTCAGGTACTCGTGGGTCGGGCGCGCGTAGCAGTACGCACATCCGTGGAAGCACCCGCGATACGGATTCACGCTCCATCGGAATCCGAGATCGGGGCTGTCGTTGCTGGAGAGAATGCTCCGGGTGCTGTCTTCGAAGATCTCGAGCTTCGCGTCGGGCGCGCCTTCGAGATACTCGACCTCGGTGCTGCTCCACGGGTTCGGCGG
>CBIHQZ010000348.1:0-6746 GCA_966212315.1 uncultured Myxococcales bacterium | reverse complement strand
GCGTGCACCTGGGCACCTCGGAGACGCCACTTCACAGTGGCCCGGGCTGGAGCGCGACCGCGTTCTCGTATCCGACCCTGCTCGTTCCGATTCCACTGTTGGAGCAGATGGCCCGGATCGCGGCGGCTTCGCTGGTGCGAGCGCGCGTACCGAGTGTCACGGTCGGCTTCCGCACCGAGTCCGACCCACGAAACAGCGGCCGGTCGCTGGCTGTGTTCACGAGCCGGTGGGACGCTGTGAGCGTCGGCCGATCGGTGGAACTCGCGGCATGGCGCACTGCGCGAGGTGGGTCGCCGTCCATGCTCGGGTCTGTGCTCTTCGCGTAACCCGGTGAAAAAGGGGTCCCTCCCGCGCGGCTTCGTGTGCTCGCCAACGAGGGTGCGCGTCGACAGGGCATCCGTATTCGATTTGCCCGTACTACGTCGTTCCAAAGGGGGGATGGGCGATGTGGCCTGCCGCAATGATCGAAGAAATGAATCGCGGGCGCGAGCGACTGCGAGCCGAGATGGGCCGCGCGGATCGTTCGATCCGCTCCGAGCGTTGCACCGCGCTGGAGTTGCGGGGCCAGGTGCTCTCGCTGCGGGACGCGCTCTGCATGTACACGGAGTTGGAGGACGAACTGATGCCTCTGCTGCTGGGGGCTCTCGGCGAATGGGGCAATGACCAGGTCGGGTCGATGTGGACCGAGCATGCGAACCGCCGCATCGGACTCTCGACCGCGGTCTGCGATCTCGACGCGCTCGGAGACGCCGAAGTGCCGGGCGACGTGTACGGCATGACGGACGCGCTCGTGCACCTCAACACGGCCGTTCTTGCCGCGCTCGACGCAGAAGAGTCGCTGCTCAGACACGCCTGGGATCGCACGGACGACATGAACTACGACGGCTCGGCAGGCTGATGTGAACCCGTGGAAGCGGCCGCGCCACGACGAGCGCATCGCCAGGTCACCCGCGCTGCGCGATGCGTTGTCAGCTCCATTCGATGACAACCGCTCGCGCAACCATTAGCGCCCGCCACCTCCCGCCACCCTCCGCCATGGCGGATCCGCCACCTCGCCCGCGTAACCTCGCGGGAACCCTCACCCCCATGTGGCGGCACTCCGCGTGCTCCTGCTTCGGGCATGAGCATCGAACCGATCTGCCCGCCACCCGAACACGATCGTCCGCGCGAACGACTGCGCCGACTCGGCGCCTCGGCACTCGCCGACGCGGAACTCCTCGCCCTGGTGCTCGGCACCGGCCGCCCGAGCGAGCCCGTCGAAACCCTCGCTTCGCGACTGCTCGCCGATTACGGCGGCGCACGCGGGCTCTGTCACGCAGGCCCCGGTGAACTCGCGCGTGAAGTTGGCATTGCCCGCGCAGCGCGACTCGCGGGCGCCGTCGAACTCACGCGGCGTGCCCTCACCGAACCACTCGATGCGCGCGGCCCCTACGGATCGAGTCGCGATGTGGTGCGTGCGTTCGCCCCGCGGCTCACCGATCGCGTCGAAGAGCACGTGATGGTGGTGGTCCTCGATGCGCGCCATCGCCCCGTCGCCGAACGAACACTGGCAGTCGGTGGTCCCGCGTCGTGCAGCGTGTCGGTGCGCGAAGTGTTCGCCCTCGCGGTGCGTGAAGGCGGCGCCGCGATTCTTCTGGTCCACAACCATCCGAGTGGCGATCCGACGCCGAGTCGCGACGACATCGATCTCACGAACGCATTGATTCGCGCCGGTGACGCACTCGAGCTCCCGCTGCTCGATCACGTCATCGTCGGGCGCGACGGAAGCTTTTCGTTCCTCGATGCCGGCCTCCTCGGCGCGGGACGCACGGATCACTCGAAGAGCACCACGACGGACGGTGCGCCGTGATCGCCGCCATCGCGACCTTCGCGGCAATTTGCGCTGTGGGAACGGTGGATCAACGCGACGGTGACCAGCTGAGCGTGCTCGGCACCACCGGCGTACGCGTCATCGCCGCATCGAGCGTGGTCGGTGATCCACACGAAGGCGATCGCATCGAGCTCGACCCGCAGGGACGGTGTCTCGTGCGCGGCGCGGACCCGACGTTGCAGCGTAGAATCGCGCTCCGGCTGAGATCCCTCCGCCGCTGAAAGCACGCGAAGCGCTGACGCGTGCTTGACAGTGCGGGGGCGCGATGGTTTCTTCCCGCCCCCCCTTCCAGGAGGCAATTTCCGTGAAGCGCACGTATCAGCCGAGCCGCACCCACCGCAAGCGTACCCACGGGTTCCGCGCTCGCATGGCCACCGTAGGTGGTCGCAAAGTTCTCTCGAATCGCCGACGCAAGGGTCGCGCGCGTCTGACGGTCTCTACCTACAAGAAGTAGGTCGACGCGGTGCTCGCCCGCGCGGGCACTGTTTCCGTCTCGCGATGACAGCCCTCGTGACCTCCGCACGGACAGGGCTGACGTTCCCGAAAACCGATCGTCTCCGGCGTCGTTACGAGTATCTCGTCGCTCAGAAAAGCGGGCGGCGGGTTCATACGACGCATTTCGTCCTGATCCTTCGCGATCGGGCCGATGGGGGCGGGCCGCGTCTCGGGGTCACCGCGTCACGAAAATCCGGCAACAGCGTCGAGCGCCATCGGGTGCGTCGCGTGCTGCGCGAAGTCTTTCGACTGAACCGCGAAGCGTTCCCTGCCGGGCACGATGTCATCGCGCTCGTCCGCGAAAACACGGGCTCGCTCGACTACGCCACCGTTCGCGACGAGATCCTGGGCGCCCTCACGCGGCCGAGAAATCGTGCGCGCCCCCCTTCCGCGAACCCCAAAGAGCCACCAAATGCCGGGCAGGCTACGGTGCGCCCGGCGCGCGGAGGGGAACGGTCATGATCGCGCGCGTTCTTCTCTGGCTCCTTCGAATCTACCGCGCCACCCTTTCGCCGCTCATCGGACCGGCATGTCGCTTCGAGCCTTCGTGCTCGCGTTATGCGACCGCTTGCATCGCGCGCTTCGGCGCCGTCCGTGGTAGCTGGCTCGCCGCACGACGCTTGCTCAAGTGCCATCCGTTTCATCCGGGCGGGTATGATCCGCCGCCGCTCCCCCCAGGATCCGAGAGTGCCGGTGCTCAATCTGCGCCGGCGGGACACCACTGATCGATGGATTCACGCCTCACTACGCTCCTCCTCGTCGTCGCACTCGGCCTCGGTGCGTACTTCTTCTTCTTCCGAGACCACGGCGGCGGCCCGCAGCCGGGAACGACGATCTCCGCCCCCGACGACATTCGTCCGCCGTCGGCCGCGGCGCGCGGAGCCGCCGAGCAGATTTTCTATCCGCACTCGGGCGGGCTCGCGATGCGAGTGAGCACGTACTCGGGCGCGTCGCCGGACATGTACCTCACCGGGTCGCAGTTCCGTGATCCGCGCGGTCACTGGCCGATGCGCCTCTCGACGACGAACCCGGACAACGAGCCGTACTACTCGCTCCGTTCCGACATCGCGTTCGAGCGCAACGGGCAGAACGTCCTCCCGCCGTACCTCACGTACACCCCCGAGCACGTCGGCGATGACTTCATCGAACTCGTCGCGCGTCCGGAAGGAACCGACGTGGAAGTGCGTCGCACGATCCGCCCGCACACCAACTACGCATTCCGCGTTCGCACCCGCGTCGTGAATCACGGCGCGCCGGGGCGGCTGCGCTTCTCGCAGGGCACGTCGCAGTGGGTGAAGCGTTCGGACGAGAGCGGCGGGATGTTCCGCCAGTCGTGGCAGCTCACCGAAGGGCTTTGTTACGACACCGACCGCGACAAGCTGGTGCGCGAACGTCGTGAAGATCTCGCGAAGCGCTCGGCTTCGACCGACGCGTACGCGCGTTCGGCCCGCTTCGTCGGGATCGGCAACCTGTACTTCCTCTCGGGTCTCGTTCCGCAAGGTGACGAACCGGCCGCGTGTCACATGCGCGCGATCGATCGATACCGCGGCAACGAAGTGAGCGGATCGATCTACACCGCGTTCCTCTCGTGGCGCCCGGTGCAGCTCGAGTCCGAAGGCGCGCACGAATACTCGGTGGTCGGTTACTTCGGGCCGAAGCTCCGTCCCTCGCTGGCGGCCGTTTCGCCGTACCTCGATTCGGCGGTGAACCTCGGGTTCTTCGCGATCATCGCGCGCGGGCTGCTCAAGCTTCTCGGGTTCCTCCATCACCTCGTGGGCAACTGGGGCCTCGCGATCATCCTGCTCACGCTCGTCGTGCGCACCGCGCTCTTCCCGATCACGGCGCGCAGCATGAAGTCGATGGCGGCGATGCAGAAGCTGAAGCCCGAGATCGACGCGCTCAACGAGAAGTACAAAGACAACCAGGAGCAAAAAGGCCTGGCGACGATGGAGCTGTACCGGAAGCACAAGATCAATCCGGTCGGCGGATGCTTGCCGCAGCTCGCGCAGCTCCCGGTCTGGTGGGCGCTCTACACGACGCTGCAGACCTCGGTCGAACTGTTCCACGCGCCGTTCATGCTCTGGTGGAAGGACCTGTCGGCTCCCGATCCCTTCTACGTGCTGCCGTTGATTCTCGGCCTCACGATGTTCCTGCAACAGAAGCTGATGCCGGCGTCGATGCCGGATCCGGCGCAGCAGAAGATGATGATGTACTTCATGCCGATCTTCATGACCGGCATCTCGCTGTTCCTTCCGGCGGGCCTCGCGCTCTACATGCTGGTGAACAGCGTGTTGGCGATGGCGCAGCAGAAGATCACGAAGGCGCAGATCGATCGCATGGCGCTCGCCTCGCCGCAGACCGCGATCGACGTGCGCGTGATGGATTCGAACGAGCCGGGTCCGGGTGGATCGTCCTCCGGCAAGAGCTTGGGTTCTGGTGGATCGAAGAATGGTGGAGGACGCCGTGGCGGCCGACGTTGAGACGACGAAGCGTGAGCGTGTAATCGAGAACACCGACGAGACGGTGGAGCGCGTGCGCGTGTTCCTCGAGCAGACCATCGTAAAGATGGGACTGCGCGCGGAGGTGCACGAGTACGACGAGGATCCGGACATCGTCCTCGAGATCCAGGGTGACGACGCGGCGATCGCGATCGGCAAGAAGGGCGTGACGCTCGACGCGCTGCAGTTGCTCTGCAATCGCGTGGCGCGAAAGACCCCCGACGGCATGAAGTCGTCGATCGTGCTCGACGCCGAGGGCTATCGCGCGCGGCGCGAGCAGTCGCTCGAGAACATGGCGCGCAAGCTCGGTGCACAGGTCGCCAAGGAGGGCGAGGTGATCACCCTCGAGCCGATGAGCGCGCGCGACCGTCGCGTGGTGCACATGGCGCTCGCCCGCTTTCCCGGCGTGTCGACGCGGAGCGAAGGCGAAGGCCTCGAGCGCCGCCTGCAGATCATTCCGATGCCCGAGCGGAAGTAATTCGGCGAGGTCTCGCGTCCCACCCGATCATCGCCGTTCGCGCGATGACTCCGATCCATCCTCATCATCCTGAACGCAGCGCCGAGTCTGCGAAGTCGAAGGACGCTTCACGCGCGCGCGTATGCTTCGTCGCGCGAATGGTTTGCTACGATCCCGCCATGCGCCCTTCGCTTCGCTTCACCGCGCCGGACACTCTCGCCCCTGCCCTGTTCGTCGCCGTCGCGCTGGCTGCCTGCGCGGAGGGCCAACCGACGCCCTCCGACACAAGCTCGTCCGACGTGCAGAGCGACATCACGCAACCCGAGGACACGGCGCGCGCCGACGACGTCGCGACCGGCGACGACGTGACGACCGAAGACGACGCCAGTTCTGCGATGGATGCGAATGCGATGACCGACGCGAGCACGGACTCCGCGGTCGTCGACGCTGCCGGTGACGCAGGCATGACGGGCTCCGACGCGGCCACCGTCACCACGAACTTCCAGAACGGCGTCGCGCCGACCGCCGCTTACGTCGGCACCACCGACGCGTATCTCGGCGAGTCGACGCGCACCACCAATCACGGCACCGACATCACGCTGTGGGCCGACGGCGACATTCCCGCGGGCAGCCTCGCCACCAAGGTTTCTCTCATCCGCTGGGACGTCACCGCGATCCCCGCCGGCAGCGTGGTGCGGAGCGCAACGATCACCCTCACGCTCTCGACCGTCGCCAACAGCCCGAGCACCGATCGCTTCTCGCTCTACGCGATGCTGCGCGGCTGGAACGAGAGCGAGACGAACTGGAACGACACGATGGCCGCCGCGCCATGGGCCACACCGGGCGCGGCCGAACTCGGACGCGATCATGCAGTGCGCGAAATCGGAGGCGTGGGCCCGCTCGCGACCGGATCGCAAGCGGTGCGACTCAACGCCGACGGCGTGGCGTTGGTGCAGCAGTGGGTGAATTCGCCCGACATGAACTTCGGCGTGCAGATCAGCAACTGGATCTCGAACGACGGACTCGGACTCGCCGCGAGCGAGAGCACCGTGACTGCCGCGCGTCCGCGATTGTCGGTCGCGTACGTTCCGCGCTGAGTCGAATCGCCACGCGGCGCATCTCGTCGAGCGAAGCACATGTTCGCGTGCAAGACTGCGCCGGCGATGATCGCGACGCGCAGAGCCATCGGAATCGTCGCGAGCATGGGGCTGTTCGGAGCGTGTTCACCGCCGCGTCCGAGCGATGTGATCTCGCTCGATGCGACCGATGCGCGTGAGACCGGCGACGGCGCGACGCCGCGCTCGTGGTGCGATCTCCCCGGCGAAGATCCGGTCGGCATCCTCGTTCCTCGCGGCTTCTGCGTGCGCGTCTTCGCCACCGTGCAACACGCGCGGGTGATCCGGTTCGCACCGGGAGGCGAGTTGTT
>CBIHQZ010000347.1:0-6766 GCA_966212315.1 uncultured Myxococcales bacterium | reverse complement strand
CGCGCATCGAGCGCTGCGAGGTCGATCGCCGCCATCAGTTGAACCGCATCGTCGCGAACGATTGCCACCGATCGTTGCGTGAGTTCCGCCAGCGCGACCCCGGCCGGTCCGATGCCGAGCCATCGCGCGACGTCACCGGTCTTCATCGTTTCGCCGCTGGCCGCGAGGAGGAGCGCGGCCTCGCGAGCTTCGCGACCGAGTTCCGATTCGAGCCGCTGCATCGGCGCGAGGTCGAGCACGCGAGCGAGATCGTCGTGCGTCGCGTTCGCGATCGCTTCCGGATCGAGCGCATGCGCGAGCGTGACCACCCGCCCTGCGAGCCCCGCCGTTGCTTGCATCCACGCATCGAGCGCGCGCGCGCCGACCGGCCTTCCCGCCAGCTCGTTGATCAACGCCGCCAGCGATTCGCGCGACAGCGGATCCACCGCGACGCGTTCGACATCGGCTCGTTCGATCCCGTCGTGGGCGATCGCCACCAACGCGACCGGTGCCGGTGCATCGGTGAACTGCTGCACACGTTGCAGCATCGCGATTTCCGCCTGCAACCGCGCCGGATCGTCGTCGACGAGCCGTACCACGGTGGGCCGCGTCGGCTCGCTCGGCACGTGATCGACGATCTCGGGCGCCACGCCGCGCGCCGCATGCGCGACGAGCAACGCACGCACTGCATCGTCGACGACGCGAGTCCGCCCCGCGCCGCTTGCACCCGTCACCAGCACACCGACGCCACGCCCCGACAGCGCTCGCTCGAGTCCGCTCAGCGTTCGTTCGACCGCGCCGTCATCGCCCGCGCGGGCCGTGCGCAGTGCGCGCTTCGGTTCGCCGCGCAACGCGTACTCCCGCTGCGCCGGAAGCAACTCGCCCGCCGCGTCGCGTGCCAGTCGAGCCAGCCATGCGCGCGCCGACGACGCACGCGCCGATCGGTCGGCATGCAGCAGCGATCGAACCGCATCGCGCACCGGCGACGGTAGCGCCGCGATCACGCTCTCGCGCAGCGGACGGTGCATCGCGATCGCTTCGAGCAGTGCCTCGCGACTGTTCGCGTCGGTCACCAGCGGATGCTCGCCCGTGAGCGTCAGCGCCGCGGTCACACCGAGCGCGTACAGATCCATCGCCGGACCGCGTTCACCCGCCAACGCTTCGGGCGCGAGGAACGCAAGCGTCCCCGACGGAACACCGACCGTCCCGGCTCGCGTCGAGAGCCCCAGATCCACCAGCACCGTGCGATCGCTTGCGACCAGTACGTTGGCCGGCTTCACATCGCCGTGAACCAGCCCCGCTTCGTGCATCGTGGCGAGCGCGGCGCCCACGTCGAAGAGCGCGCGGATCACCAGCGTGCGATCCATCTTCGCGTCGAGAGGACGTCCGCCGATGCGTTCGAGCACGAGGAACGTGCGTCCATCGTGGGTGCCGTAGTCGAGCGCGCGCGGAAGGGCAGGGTGCGCGAGCGAGAGGAGCGTCTCGAACTCGCCGTGCTGCGATGCCGCGGTGCGCGCGAACTTGATCGCGCAGAGGGCACCGTCGCGACGGGCGTCGACCGCTTCCCAGACCGTTCCCTGTGCGCCGCCGCCGAGCGGAGCGGACAGTCGATACCTTTGCGCGACGAGCGTTCCGGGGCCGAGGGGCATGGGCGACCTCCTGAGGGACTCACCGTAGACGATTACAGCGTTGGTGTTCAACTGCCAACATGGAAGCGGACGGGCAGGCAATCGGGTTGGCGGCGGTGACCGGCCGGACCTCCGAAGCTCGGGTAGCTCTGCCGCGCGCACGTTGTCCGCGATGCGCTCGACCGCGCGTCGAGCGACACAATCCCGCTCGCGAAACAAATCTGCCTCACTGCATCCAGCTGCTCCGCGACCTCGAGCGCCGCGTCGCGGCACGTTGCCCCAACGCTTCGCCTGATCGCGCTCAGGGCGTTTGGCCGCACCGCGAATCCGTTCCGCACCGGCGGATCCGCGGACGCATCGCGCGCCGATCCCTCTTGCCCCACCGAGACAGCGCGCGTTCCCCCCGCGACATCTCCTTCGCGCTGACGCTCGACGCCCCACGATCGCGCCCTGCCTCGCATACGGCACGGATGGTGCTGAACGGGGCCGCATGACCCTCGAGACAGGGGGCGACAGCGATCGTCGGCGCACCTCGCGCCATGCGACGCAACGCCTCCTCTACATCACGGCCCCGGCTGCCGCGCTGGGGACGATCCTGCTCTCCGCACCCGCCATTGCACAGACTCGCGAAGCGCGAACGTGGACGCAGTCCGACGCATTCGATCGCGCGATTCGTCGCGCGCCCGACGTACAGGCAGCGCAGTCGGCCGTCGACATCGCTGCGGCCGGTCGCGCGTACGGCGACGTTCCGCTCGTCGGTAATCCGATACTGGGTGCGCGCGCGGCGTTCGGGGTGCCGAACGCAACGGAGGTCTCGAGCTATGGCGTCACGCTCGCGATTCCGGTCGACGTCTCGGGACAGCGACCGCTCTACAGGCGCGAATATCGCTGGGCCACACGCGAGGCGCAGGCTCGGCTCGATGTCGCTGTGAACGACGCGCTCGGCCGTGCGCGCGCGAGCTACGTCGAACTCGCCACGGCCGACGCCATCATCGAGGTCACCGCGGGGCGCGCGGCGGGAGCGCGTGACGTTCTCGCGCGCGCACGAATGGCCGTCGATCGCGGCGCGGCGACTTCGCTCGACGTCGCGCTCGCGGAACGTGAACTCGGAGAAGCAACCGCCGATCTGCACGCAGCACGTCGCGATCGCGACGAAGCAGCGGGACGGTTTCGCGAAGCACTCGATCTCACCTCGTCGGATGCGGCACACGTCGCCGCGCTCGAAGCCGCCAGCGTTCCGCCGGGGCTCACACGCGAGGGGGCGGTTCGGCTCGCGGTCCGACGCCGTCCCGAGATCCAGGTAGGACATCTCGCCGCGCGACGATTCACGACGATGGCGGATCGGTATCGCGCCCAGTACATCGGGCCGCTCTACGTCCAGCCCGAGGTTTCGTTCTCGTACAATCAATCCCTCCAGCCGACGACCGGCGTATCGCTGCAATGGGCTCTGCCACTGCTCTGGACGGGGCAGGGCGAGCGCGCCGTTTCTCGTGCGCAATCGGCCGCGGCCGAATCGGAAGCCGCGCGCGCGACGCGTCGCGCGAACAGGGAAGCAGGCACCGCGTGGGACGTCCTCGCGGGGAGGCTCGCCGAGCTGGAGACGTTGGAGCACGACGCGATTCCCGCGCTCGAACGGACGCTCGAAGCGACGGAGCGGCAGCTCACACTCGGCGCAACGGATTTCTTCCGCGTGCTCTACGCGCGTCGTGAACTGGCACTCGTTCGCATTCGTGCGGCGACCGCTTCGCGCGAAGCCTGGCGAGCACGCGTGGCACTCGAACGCGCCATCGGGATGCTCGACGCGCAGCAATCGACCGGGGGTGCGCATTGAAGGGTTGGATCGGAACGGTCGCGTTCGGCGCTTTCTGCGCTGCCGCGACACTCGCTGTCAGCGTTGCCATTGTTCAGCGGCCTCCGCCTGCGGCATCGAACGTCGTGCCCGAGGCACGCCCGGCCAGTCGCCCCGAAGGCGGTCCTCGCGTGCACGTGTCGCCCGACTTCACGACGCGGTTCGGTGTCGAGACGGAAAACGTTGCACCACGCGCGCTCGCACCGGCGGTCGATCTCGTGGGGTCGGTGGACTTCGACGCTGATTACGTCGCGGACGTCGGTGCACGCATTCGTGGCCGCGTGACGCGGGTCCTCGCCGGGGCCGGCGCGGCCGTGCAAGTCGGGACACCGCTGGTCGAACTCGAGAGCGTGAGCCTCGGTGATGTCTCGGCGTCACTCGCGTCGGCGCGCGCAGAAGCCGCCGAGGCGCGAGCGCGGCTTGCGCGCGAAACCGGGCTCTATAACGAGCACCTCACCACCGTTCACGCGGTCGAAGACGCGCGAGCAGATCTCGCCCGCTTCGAGGCGCAGGCCCGAGGCGCCGAGCAGCGCCTGGCAGCGATGGGCGCGAGTGCGAGTGGCGGACGACGCGTGGTGCTCCGCTCGCCGATCGCGGGGCGCGTGATCCGTCGCAACGTGATCGTCGGGCAGACGATCGATGACACCGACGAAGTCATGCGGGTCGCGGATCTCACGCACGTCTGGGTGCTCCTGGACGTCTTCGAGCGCGATCTGGCGCACGTGCGCGTGGGAGACCGTGCCGAGATCACGTCGGAGGCGTATCCCGATCAACGATTCAGCGGCGCCGTGAGCATCGTCGATTCGACCATCGATCTTCGCACCCGCACCGCACGCATTCGCATCGAGGTCGACAATCCCGAGCTGGCACTCCGCCCCGGCCAGTTCGTCACCGCGCGATTGCGAATGTCCGTTCTCGGCGCGCATCCGGTCACGGCGATCCCGCGCGCAGCGGTCGTGCAACTCGATGGACGCCCCGCTGTGTTCGTACTGCGCGCGCCGCTCGAATACGAAGCGTCCATCATCACGCTCGGCGAAGTCGACGGCGACGACGTCGAAGTCGTTCGCGGTCTCGCTGCCGGCGATGTGGTCGTCACGCGCGGGGCGTTCGCACTCAAGAGTGAGCTGTTCCGGTGAAGCGAGGTTCCGGTGCTCGATGACATCATTCGCGCTGCGATCCGTTTCCGCCTCGCGGTTCTCGGTGGTTCGGCGCTCATCATGTTGGTCGGCGTCTTCGCGGCGCGAAAGCTCCCGATCGACGCGGTGCCCGACGTCACGAACGTCCAGGTGCAGGTGCTTACCGACTCGCCCGGGCTCTCGGCCGAAGAGGTCGAGCGCTACGTCACATTCCCCATCGAGACGGGGCTGAACGGTCTTCCGAATCTCGACCAGATCCGTTCGGTCACACGCGCGGGTCTCTCCGCGGTCACCATCGTCTTCGACGAGAATGTCGACGTCTGGTTCGCGCGGCAGCTCGTGATGGAACGGCTCCGCAGCATCGAGGCCGACATTCCACCGCAGTTCGGCCGCCCAGAACTCGCGCCCGTCTCGACCGGACTCGGTGAGATCTACCAGTTCGTTCTACGCAGCGACCATCACACCCCGATGGAACTGCGCACGATGCTCGAGTGGGACATCACCCCGCGCCTCCGCGGCGTGCCGGGCGTCATCGAAGTGAACGCACTCGGCGGCGCGAGAAAGCAGTACGAAGTCGTTCTCGATCCACATCGACTCGCCGCGCATCGGATCACGATCGGCCGCGTTCTCGAGGTCCTCGAGCGCAACAACGCCAACGTCGGCGGCGGCTGGATCGAGCGCGGCGCCGAGCAGTTCACGATTCGCGGCGAAGCACAGATTCGCAACGTCGAAGATCTCGGCGAAGTCGTCGTCGCGTCGGACACGGACGGCACGCCGATCCAGATCCGCAACCTCGGCGAAGCTCGCGTCGGCGCGTCGCTGCCGCAAGGCGTGGTGACGCAAGACGGCCGCGGCGAAGTGGTGAGCGGCATCGTGATGATGCTGATCGGTCAGAACTCGCGAACCGTGGTCGAGGCGGTCCATGCCCGCATCGAACAAATCCGACGCACGCTCCCCCAGGGCGTTCGCATCGAAGAGGTCTACGACCGCGCGCAGTTCATCAATCGAACCCTCACCACCGTCGGACACAACCTCGTCGAAGGCGCTGTGCTCGTCTCGCTGGTGCTCCTCGTGTTCCTCGGTTCGTTGCGCGGGAGTCTGCTGGTCACGCTCGGAATCCCGTTCGCGATGATCCTCGCGATCTTCGGCATGCTGAAACTCGGCGTGACGGGGAATCTCATGTCGCTCGGTGCGATCGACTTCGGCTTCCTCGTCGACGGGCCGATCGTGATGCTGGAGGCGGCGCTCGCACGTCTCGCGCTCGCAGACGTCACGAAGGAGAACTATCGCGAGGCAGTGGCGACTTCCGTCCGTCAGGTCGCGCGCCCGGTGGTCTTCTCGGTCCTCATCATCCTGCTCGTGTACCTCCCGCTCCTCTCGCTCGAGGGAACGGAAGGAAAGATGTTCCGACCGATGGCGACGACCATGGCGCTCGCGCTCGGCGGTTCCGTGGTGTTCGCGCTCGTTGTTTTCCCCGCGGGCGCCGTGACGTTCCTGCGGCCGCCGAAGAAGCCGGGCCACCACGGGTTGCTGCATCGACTCCAGGGGCCATATCGTCGCGCGGTCACGTGGGCCGTGCGCCGTCGTGCGGTGCTCTTCGCTGCATCGATCGTAATGCTCGTCTGCACGATGCCGATCGCCGCCAATCTCGGCGCCGACTTCGTGCCGCGCATCGACGAAGGCGACATCGTGGTCGCCGTGCGACGCATCCCGTCCATCGGGTTCACCGAAGCGCGAAGACTCGATCTCGCCGTCGAACGCGTGCTCGGGCGCTTCCCGGAAGTGATCACCTCACTGGCAATGACAGGTCGCGCGGAAGTTGCGACCGACCCGGTCGGCATGGACAACACCGACATCCTCGTCCACCTGCGACCGCACGCGCAGTGGCGCACGGCGCACGACCTCGACACGCTCGGTGAGATCATGAAGAACGCGATCGAGCGGGAGGTCCCCTCGACGTTCGTCTCGATCTCGCAGCCGATCGAGGATCGCACCAACGAACTGATCTCCGGCTCGCGCGCGGACGTCGCGATCCATCTCTTCGGCGACGATCTCTCGACGATGAGCGACATCGGCAACACCATCGGCCGCCTCATGCGCGACACCCCCGGCGCGGGCGATGTCCGCGTCGAGCGCGCGCTCGGCTACCCGATGCTCCAGGTGCGTGCGGATCG
>CBIHQZ010000346.1:0-6785 GCA_966212315.1 uncultured Myxococcales bacterium | reverse complement strand
CTCTCCCTCCGACGCCACCGCGTGAGCGCTCGTGGCGCGGGCGTCGTCGAGAGAGGGGCTGGATAGCGGTAGGCGTGGCGATGGATCGGCGCGAGCGTGGCGATCGTGCGGGGAGCGTGATCGTCGCGAGGCCAACGAGATGCTCGGATCGAGCCTCGTTCTCCCGTGGCTTATCGAGAAGCGCTCGTGCGCCACGCTGATGCGCGATCGCAATTGTCCTCGCGCGACGCCATCGCGAACTAAGCGATGAACGCCCAACGTGATCAACGTCCAAGCGACCAACGCCCAACGCGGTCAACGCCCAACGCGATCAACGCCATTCAACGAATCCAGCCCCTGTCTCGACGACGCCCGCGCCCGCGCGTCACGGGTGGCGTCGGAGGGAGAGGGGCGCGCGGACGCGGGGGTGAGGTGAAGTCCCGTCCCAGGTCCCTCTCTCACTCGCTCAACTGCCAACGCCAGCGCACGGTACGGCCCATCGCCACCGGATCGTCGATCACCAGTTCGACCGCGCGCGTCTCCCGCGCGAGCACGCCGTGCGATGCGAAACAGAGCTGCGAGTCGACCGTCACGACTTCGGCCTCGCCCGCGTCTTCGTATCCGACGCGCTCGGATGCGCGACAGATGCGCTGATGCCGCGGCATTTCGGACGCGAGCCAGAAGAGCGCGGGGATCGGCGCGATCAATGCGAGCGGCGCCACGGGAATGAGAGTGGACCAGGCCGATGCCCCGCACGTGCGAGGCTCACCGCGCGACACGAGCGTATGCATGGCCTCGTCGTCGGTGCGTGAGGTGGTCCATCGCGTGGTCGCGTCTTCGAGTGCGACCTCGCTGCCGGCGCGATCGACGATCACGCGCGGATGAAGCGATGACGGTTCTCGCAGGCGCACCGCTTCGCCTTCGACCGCGCGGAGGCTCAGCGAGAAACAGATGTGCGCGTCGTCGAGCGCGGTCATCGTCGCGTCGTGCGTGATCGAGTCGGGACCTGCGAGCGAACGCGGCACATCGGCGAACGCATGCTGCGTCGCACCGTGTGGAACACGCCGCGCATCATGCGGGAGACGAGCCGTGGCGCACCCCGTCGCCGCCGCCATCAGTCCGAGTGCGATGGCGAGGGGGCGATGCATGGTGCGCGGCTGAGCAAGTGACATGCCCCGTAGGCACGATCGTCCGTATGCACGGAATCGCGGTGATTCGAGCGGTGGTCAGCGCGAGCGGCTGGCCTCGTGGCCGGCGGAGGAAGCTGCAGTGGCCACCGCGCGAGAGAACTCCATCGCCTCGTCGTCCACTCTCGCGTGTCGCAGCGTGACGAGGTCGAATGCGTAGTTCTGATAAAGCTTCCACGGTGCGAACGAGCCCTGGCGCGGGAACTGATCGATCGAGCGCTGGACGTAGCCCGAACTGAAATCGAGGATCGGCTCTTCCTTCACGCGCGGATCATTCCGGCGCGGCACGCAGTACGAGTATCCCTTCGCGTCCATGTAGTTGAGCAGCCGGCACACGTACTCGCACGTCAGGTCGCACTTGAGCGTCCACGATGCGTTCGTGTACCCGAGTGCGAGCGCGAGATTCGGAACGTCGCTGCACATCATGCCCTTGTAGGCCATGGTCTTGGGGAGATCGATCGGCTTGCCGTCGACTTCGACTGCGAGCCCACCGAGGAACTTCAGCTTCAATCCCGTCGCCGTCACCACGAGATCTGCTTCGAGCGTCTTGCCGGATTTCAGCCGGATGCCGGTCTCGGTAAACGACTCGATGTGATCGGTCACGACTTCGGCGCGCCCGGCGCGAAGCGTCTTGAACAGATCGCCGTCGGGCACGAGGCAGAGCCGCTGGTCCCACGGATTGTAGCTCGGCGTGAAGTGCGTCTCGATGTCGACCTTGTCACCGAGTTGCTTCTTCACGAGGCCGACGAGTAGTCGCTTCGCGTGGCGCGGATAGCGTCGGCAGTAATTGTAGAGACCCATGCTCACGAGCACGTTCTTCCATCGCGTGATCGAGTAGGCGGACTCCGCGGGCATCCGCTCGCGGAGCCAATCGGCGATGCGATCGCGCTGCGGGGCCGACACGATGTACGTGGGCGAGCGTTGCAACATGGTCACGTGCGCGGCCCGTTTGGCGATCTCGGGGACGAGGGTCACCGCGGTTGCGCCGCTGCCGATGATGACGACGCGCTTGCCTTCGTAGTCGACGTCGTCCGTCCACTTCTGCGGGTGCACGATGCGACCCTTGAAGCGCTCGGTGCCTTCGAACTGCGGCGTGTAGCCTTCGTCGTAGTCGTAGTAGCCGGCGCAGCCGAAGAGGAAGTTGCAGGTGAACTCGACGACCTTTCCGCTCGCGACGTCGCGAGCCTCGACCGTCCAGCGCGCGTCGGCGCTCGACCAGCGCGCGCGCTCGACGTGGTGGCCGTAGCGAATCTTGCGATCGATGCCGTACATCTCCGCCGTCTCGCGGAGGTACTCGAGGATCGACGCACCGTCGGCGATCGCTTGCGGCTTCGTCCAGGGACGGAACGAGTAGCCGAGCGTGTACATGTCCGAGTCGGAGCGAATGCCCGGATAGCGGAACAAGTCCCACGTGCCGCCGAGGTTGTTGCGCCCCTCGAGCAGGAGATACGTCTTGTCAGGGCATTGCGCCTGCAGGTGATACGCGGCGCCGATACCAGAGAGACCGGCGCCGATGATCAGAACGTCCACATGGGTCGGTTCCACGTGCACTCCTTGTGTGATCGGCTCGTTGCGAGCCGCGGTGACGGTAGCGCAAACCGCGGCGCAGCGAAGTCGTCAGGACGCGAACAATCTGCGCGGCCGGGCGCGCCGCCGACGAGTCATCGCAAGCGCGGACGCCACGAAAGCGAGTTCGACGACGTTGCTCGCACGTCCCTTCTTGCCGGGGACGCTGCAGCCGCATCCGCCATCTCGGCGCATCACTCCGCCGTCGGAGGTCGACCCGCCATCGACGCGTGTCGTCGCGTCGACCGTCGTCGCGTCGGGCATTGCGATCACGTCGCGGCCGCTCGCGTCGAGCATGTTGCTCGCGTCGTTCGTCGCGGCATCGGCGCCGGAACCCGCATCCGAGCCGACGCCGCAAGAGACGCCCGCGTCGGCGTTCGCGCCACGTTGCGAGAACAGCCAGTTCCAGAGACCGCGATCCGCATACGCGCGACTCCAGGCGTCGTGATTGCCGTCGGGAAAGAGCGTGAGTCGAAGCCGCGAGTCACCTGACGAATCGATGTCGGAGCGCCACTCGAAGTGATTGCTCGCGAACAGCGCAGTCTGGGTCGTCGCGGCCGGCATCGCCGGATCGTCGTTCGCGTGTGGATAGCCTGTCATCACGTCGGGCACCGAGGTCCCCGCGATCGCGGCCGCTGCACGATTGCTCCAGTCGATCGGACGCGAGCGCGGATTCGTGCCGTCACCCCACGATTGAAAACCCCACATCGGAATGGTCGCGAACTCCGCGCCGTTGCCGTACGGGTTCGCATTGCCGCAGATCGGCACGATCGCCGTGATGCGTCCGTGCGAGTGCGCGTCGGCGATGAAGACGTAGACACCACCGCCTCCTGCGCTGAGTCCGGTGAGATACACGCGCCCCGGATCAACACGGTACGTCGCCGCGAGGTAGTCGAGAAAAGTCTCCATTGCCGTGATTTGCGCGCCGAATTGCCACTGGTCGGGCGCTTGCGGAATCACGACGATCGCGCCGTGATCGGCGAAGTAGGTGTCGCCGCCTGCGATCCGCGCGCCGACGCCCGTCTCTCGCACCACGTGAAGGCGCGTGGTGCCGTCGCCGATTTCGCCGAGGCCCGTGAGCGCGATGACGAGCGGATGCCGGTCGGTCGTGCATTCCGAGTAGCCTGGCGGAAGGTATTCGACGTAGCCGAAGGGCGACGGAGTCGACCCGAGCGGGCGGTCGACGAGCATTCCGTCGGCGTGGGCCGCGGTGCCGAACGAGAGTATCGCGAGCGCTACGGCGAAGGTCGACCGGTGCATCGCGCGAGCGTATGCCGGATCGAGCGCGACCGTCGACGCTGACGAATTGCGCCGCTGCGCGCGCTCGCGCGATGATGCGCGGACCATGTTCATCCTTGCACCGATCGGCGCCGTCCTCGGCCTCTTCGCGCTCTACGTCGCCACTCGTCCGGGCGAGTTCCGCACCGAGCGATCCCTCGACATCAACGCATCACCGGCGACCCTGTTCGCGTTGATCAACGACTTCCACGAATGGGCCGCATGGTCGCCGTGGGAGAAGATGGATCCGACGATGACCAAGTCGTACGAAGGTCCGAGCGCAGGAAAGGGCGCCGTCTATCGCTGGCACGGCAACAACAAGGTGGGCGAGGGGGTCATGACGATTCTCGAATCGAACCCCGACTCGCGCATCGATGTGCAGCTGCAGTTCATCAAGCCCTTCGCAGCGACGAACAAAGCCATCTTCACCCTCGTTCAGGCGGGCACGTCGACGAAGGTCACGTGGGCGATGGAGGGGAACAAGAACTTCATGATGAAGGCGTTCGGTGTGTTCATGAACATGGACGAACTGGTCGGAACAGACTTCGAGCGCGGGCTCGCGGCGATGCGCGATGCGGCTGTCGCGAAGGGCTGATTCGCGCGCGTGGCGGTGAGACTCATGCTTTGCACCTTTCGTCTGACGCTCGTTCTTTCTCTCTCGATGCTTTCGGCCTGCGGTTCGCGAACGGGTCTGCGCTTCGATGCGTCCGTGCTCGACGTGCCCCGCAGTGACGTCGCCGATGCGATCGACGCGAGTGATGTCGACGTCGTGCGGGGCACCGATGTTCTCGCGCCGTTCGATGTCGCGGATCCATGCGACCAGGGTGGCGAGGGGTGCGCGTTCCCCGATGGCACGCGCGTCGGCTTCGGCGAGTCCGTCATGCATGGCTGCATACGTTGCGGCTGCTCCGAGAACGGCGGACTCACGTGCGAGGACACATGCCCGCATCCCGAGGACGACGCCGGCGGGACCCTCTCGCTCCATTGCACGTTCCCCGATGGTGCGCGGGTGATCTACGCGTCATGGGCGCAGGTCGGCAGCGTCTGGTGCTATTGCGACGTCGGCGGCGGCGCACACTGCTCGATTCCGAGTTGCGGAACGACGGTCGTCAGCGAGCCGCAGGTGCTCGGACCCGCGAGCGCGTGCAATGCGCTGCCGCTCGAACAGGCGCCAAGACCGATGCCTCTAAGCGGCCAGGGAGCGCTCTGGGGCGGGCAGATTCCGCCGGTGGGTCGGTACGTGTTGACGACAGTATTCAGCGGCGGTCAGCCGCTCGCGCGATCGCAGCCGGCGATGATCGATGTGCGTGCGGACAACACGTTGGAGATCGCGCGATTTACCGCCGATGCAACATCGGTCGACCGTGCGACGTACGAGATGCAAGCGGGCACGTACGAACTGACATTGTGGGAGCGCTGCCCGCTCGATCTCCGCAATCGCGTGGTGATGGTGCCCGATGGCGGCACCGTCGTGATCCCCGGTCGACCGCTCACGATGCGATGGACCGGTACGACGACAATCGACATCTATTCCAGCGAGACGTCGGCGCCACACATCTTCCGCTACGAGCGCTTCTGACGCGCTCCGTGCGAACGACGCGGGTTGACGAGACCCGCCCGCGCGTCGTTCCGTGCACGCATGCGACTCCATTACCACCCGCTCTCTTCGTACTCGCGCAAGGCGGCACTCGGCATCGGACTGCGCGGCGATCCGATCGAACTGCGCGTGATCGACGCGCTCGCCGGTGAACTGCGGAGCGCGGACTACAAGGCGATGAATCCTTTCGCGAAGATGCCGGTGCTCGAAACGAACGACGGCGACGCGGTGTTCGAATCGACTTCGATCATCGAGTACCTCGAAGCGCGCGGTCCGCGGAAGCTCATCCCGGTCGCGCACGAACAACGAACGCGGCACTTCGATCGCCTCGGCGATCTGTATCTCCTCGACCCGATCGGGAAGTACTTCTGGGACAAGTCCGACGAGGTCCGCGAGAAGGCCGAGAAGACCAGCGCGACCGCATGGGGCGTGTGGGAGAAGGCACTCGCCGACGGAAGGGCCTTCGTCTGCGGCGCCGACGTCACGCTCGGTGACCTGTCCGCAGCGGTGGCGGCGCACTATGCCGAGACCGAAGGGCTCCCGCTTCCGGACTCGATCAAGAGGTATCGCGATCGACTCGAAGCGCTTCCGGCGTTCGCATCCTCACGCGATGCGGCCGTGCCCTACATCGACGCGACCCGCCCGCGCCGGGTGAAAGCGTAGCGCGCCGTCATGCGTGTCGCGCTGCTCGGCGGAACGCGTTTCATCGGTGTGGCGATCGTCGAGGAACTGCTCGCACACGGCCACGACGTGATCGTGGTTCATCGCGGCGGAACGGAGACCGACGACGCCCCCGATGTCCCGCACGTACACATCGACCGGCACCATGTCGCCGGGCTGAAGGACGCGCTTCGCACGCAGCGCGTCGAGGCCCTGATCGACACGTGTGCGTTCGATGCGGCCGATGCAATCGACGCGCTCGCAGCCATCGCTCCCGACGTGACGCGCGTGGTGCTCTCGAGCATCGACGTGTACCGCGCGTTCGCGACGTTGCGGGCGGGCGGAGCGGAAACCGACGCGGTGCCGCTCGACGAAGACGCGGCCGTTCGCGCGGGAGAAGGCTTGTATCCGTATCGCGGACTCCCGCCGTACCCGGGGAGTGGCGTGGAGAACACCGACACCTACGAGAAGCTCGACGTCGAACGCGGCACGATGGGCAACCACGCGTTCTACCTGTC
>CBIHQZ010000345.1:0-6790 GCA_966212315.1 uncultured Myxococcales bacterium | reverse complement strand
TGCGGGCGCCCGAAGTGGGCGTGATGTATTCGCTGATCACCGGGCGGATCGCGCTTCTCGCCGCGTTGATGTGGGCGAGTCTCGGTGGATGCGCAGAAGCCCGCCACGCCGCGCCGCACGAGCCGCAGCGCCTGCATCGGATCGAGGGCGGCCGCGCGGTGGTGATTCCAGATCGCGGGGGCACGACGGAATCGGATTGGACGATGCCGGCGCGGGACTTCGCCTCCACGCGCTTCAGCCCGCTGCAGGACATCAACGTTGCGAACGCGCGGACGCTTCGACTCGCGTGGTCACTGCCGCTCGGCGCGGAACGCGGCGAAGAGGCCGCGCCGCTCGTCGTCGCCGACACGATGTACGTCGTGACGCCGTATCCGAACACCTTGTTCGCGATCGATCTCACGCACCCTCCGAATGTTCGCTGGCAATACCATCCGCCCACGTTGCCGGCAGCGCAGGGGGAGGCATGCTGCGACGTCGTCAATCGCGGTGCCGCGTACTCGAACGGGCGGATCTTCTACAACACGCTCGACGCGCAGACCGTGGCCGTCGACGCGGCGAGTGGACATGAAATCTGGCGCACGCGACTGGGCGACATCCATCGCGGCGAGACCATGACGATGGCGCCGCTCGTCGTCGGTGACCGTGTGCTCGTCGGCAACAGCGGCGGAGAGTTCGGCGTGCGTGGATGGTTGACCGCGCTCGACGCCGGGTCGGGTGCGCAGGTATGGCGCGCGTACAGCACCGGCCCCGATCGTGACGTGCTCATCGGGCCCGGTTTCCACCCGTTCTACGAGCACGATCGCGGAACCGATCTCGGCGTCAACACCTGGCCACCGGGTCGCTGGCAGACCGGCGGTGGGACCGCGTGGGGGTGGATTTCATACGATCCGGACGTCGACCTTGTCTATTACGGAACGTCGAATCCGAGTCCGTGGAATGCCGAACAAAGACCGGGCGACAACAAATGGACAGCTGGCATTTTCGCGCGTCGTCCTCGAACCGGCGAAGCCGTCTGGTTCTATCAGTACAACCCGCACGATCTCTATGACTACGACGGCGTAAATGAGAACGTCCTGGTCGACCTCGAGATCGCGGGTGCCCGCCGGCGCGTGCTGCTCCATCCCGACCGCAACGGCTACGTGTACGTGCTCGATCGAATGACCGGCGAAGTGCTCAGCGCGGCGGCATTCGTGCACGTGAACACGACCGACGGCGTCGATCCCCACACGGGCCGGCCGCGTGAAGTCGCCGCGTATCGACCGCGCATCGGGCACGTCGTCCGCGACATCTGCCCGGCCGCTGCCGGTGGCAAGGACTGGCAGCCGTCCGCGTTCTCACCGCGCACCGGATGGCTCTACATCCCGCACAACAATCTCTGCCAGGACGAAGAGGGCGTCGAAGCGAACTACATCGCCGGCACGCCCTTCGTGGGCGCGAACGTTCGAATGCACGCGGGGCCGGGCGGAAACCGCGGTGCGTTCACCGCGTGGGATCCCGTCAATGCTCGCGCCGCATGGAGCGTGCGCGAGAACTTCCCCGTGTGGAGCGGGGCGCTCGCCACCGCGGGTGACGTCGTCTTCTACGGCACGATGGACGGCTGGTTCAAAGCGCTCGACGCGCACACCGGCGAACGCCTGTGGCAGTTCCACACCGAGTCCGGCGTGATCGGGCAACCGGTGACGTACCGCGGCCCCGATGGGCATCAGTACGTCGCGGTGCTCGCGGGCGTGGGCGGCTGGGCGGGCGCGGTCCTCGCGGGCTCGCTCGACACCCATGATCAGAGCGCGGCGCTCGGCACGGCGAATGCCATGAGCGACCTCGCGCAGCATACGCAACGCGGAGGGCGACTCTATGTCTTCGCGCTTCCGTGATCGACCGTGGGTCCGTCTGCTTCCGTTGCTCGTCGCACTCTGCGCGATCGTCGCGCTCGCTCGAGCACGCATCGCCGCTGCGGACCGTGGGCGCGCGCCGCTCGCCGTCACGAAGGTCGAGCGTGTGCTGCGTGTGTGCGCGGATCCGCGGAACCTCCCGTTCTCGAATGATAGCGGCGACGGCTTCGAGCCTCGACTCGCAGGCATCCTGGCGCGCGAACTCGATGCGCGGCTCGAGATGGTGTGGTGGTCGCAGCGACGTGCCTATGTTCGGAACACGCTCGGCGCGCGGCGATGCGACGTGCTGATGGGCGTTCCGGCGACCTTCGAACGGGTGCTCGTCACGCACCCGTACTACCGCTCGCGCTACGTCGTCGTCTCGCGACGTGACCACCCGTTCGACGTTCACAGCTTCGACGATCCGCGTTGGGCAACCGTCCGGATCGGTGTGCCGCTCGTCGGCGACGATGGTGCGAGCACGCCGCCTGCGCATGCGCTCGCAGCGCGCGGGGTGATCGAGCGAGTCGTCGGATTCCCCGTGCTCGGTGACGGCATGCACGACCCGCCAGTCGGAGCGCTCTTCGAAGCACTCGAGCGAGGCGACATCGACGTGGCCGTCGCGTGGGGACCGGTGGCCGGGTTCTACGCGCGCAGGCGTTCCGCGCCGATCGTCATCGCGCGATTGGACAGCGACGAGGACGGCGGAATCCCCCTCGCCTACGACATCGCCATGGCGGTTCGACCGCGCGACCGCGCGCTGCGCGACCGACTGGACACGGCACTCACGCGTCGTCGCGCCGACGTCGAAGCCCTCTTGGACGACTACGGAGTGCCGCGTTGAATCGCGTAGCCGCAATCATGCTCCTCGTCGTCGCGTGTTCGCTGGCCGCGGGTTGCGAACGCGAGCGGCGACGCCTGCATCTCGGCGAGCGACAGGTCTCGCGCCACAGCGGCGTGACATCCGTCGCGCAGCCGCCACTACGCGGCGCAGAACTCGGCACGCCGGGTCCGTCCGATGGCAATGCGTACGACGTCGCACAAGGTTCACACCTGTTCGCCTGGTACAACTGCACCGGCTGTCACGCGCACGGTGGCGGTGGACTCGGTCCGGCACTGATGGACGCCGACTGGATCTACGGCGCGCGGCCCGGCGACATCTTCACGACGATCGTCGAAGGACGGCCGAACGGAATGCCTTCGTTCCGGGGGCGAATCCCCGACTCGCAGGTCTGGCAACTCGTCGCCTTCGTTCGGTCGTTGAGTGGACAGCTTCGACGCGACATCGAACCGGGGCGGAACGACTCGATGTCGGTCGCACGTCCTGGCTCGATGAGTCCGCGGCAGCTGATCCGTCGCGTCGAGACCGCAGGGACCGTGCGATGAGATTCGCCCGCACCATCGCGATCGTGGTCGCTGCGAGCAGTACCTCTTGCGCGACGCTGCAGTCTCCGTTGCTCCCCGCGGGGCCGCAGGCGGGGCACATCGTTCATGTCTGGAACGTGTTTCTCGCGGTGTCGGCCGTGGTCTGGTGCAGCGTCATGGCGGTCCTCGCGGTGGCCGTCATCCGCCGTCGCCGCCGGGCAGGCGAGAGCCGCAGCGCGATCATCGAACCCGACGAATCATCACAACGACGCACCACCACGGTTGTCGCCGCGAGCAGCGTCGTGACGGTGTTGGTTCTCTTCGGCATGCTCGTCGTGAGCATCGCAGCGGGCCATGCGATCGCGTCGGCACCCACCGAGGACGCGCTGGAGATCCAGGTCGTCGGGCATCAATGGTGGTGGGAGGTTCAGTATCCGTCGTCGTCCGTGTCGGCCGCGGTTTCGACCGCCAACGAGATCCACATCCCGGTGGGACGACCGGTTCGACTCCTTCTCGAGTCGCGCGACGTGATCCACAGCTTCTGGGTTCCGGCGCTCGCGGGGAAGCGCGACATGATCCCCGGACACACCACCCACCTCGTGCTGCGCGCCGATCAGCCGGGTCGCTACCGCGGGCAGTGCGCCGAGTTCTGCGGACTGCAACACGCGCACATGGCGATCTGGGTGATCGCCGAATCGCCACGCGAGTTCGCTGCGTGGCTGAGCGCCCAACGCGCGAGCGCGCGCGAGCCGGTCACGCCCGAGGAGCATCACGGACAAGCGCTCTTCCTCTCGCGCACGTGCGCGATGTGCCACGCGGTCCAAGGCACCGTCGCGGGCTCGGCCGTCGGCCCCGATCTCACCCACTTCGGAAGTCGCTCGACGATCGCCGGCGGAATCCTTCCGAACACGCGCGACGAACTCGCGCGGTGGATCGTCGATCCGCAAGCAATCAAACCCGGGGCGAACATGCCGCAGCACGTACTCGCCGCGCCCGACGTGAGCGACCTCGTGATGTATCTGGAGAGCCTTCGATGACGAATCCCGTCGCCCCGTCGGCACCGAGCCCGGAAAGCGAGCGCGAGACCATCGCGCGGCTCACCCACACCTGGCGCCGCGAGCCCGGGCTCTACGGATTCCTCGCCGACACGCACCACACGGTGATCGGGCTGCGCACGATGATCACCGCGTTCGTGTTCTTCCTCCTCGGCGGCGTGCAGGCGCTCGTGATGCGGGTCCAACTCGCGCGACCCGATCTGCACGTCGTCGGACCCGACGCGTACAACCAGCTGTTCACGACGCACGGCACGACCATGATGTTCCTTTTCGCCGTGCCGATGATGCAGGGCGCGGGGGTGTACTTCGTGCCGCTGATGATCGGCACGCGGAACACGGTGTTCCCGCGGCTCAATGCCTACGGCTACTGGCTTTTCCTCATCGGCGGATTGTTCCTCTACGCGGGCTTCTTCTCGAACACCGGACCCGATGCCGGCTGGTTCGCGTACACGCCGCTCTCGGGGCCGCAGTTCTCGCCCGGCAAGCGCATCGATGTGTGGGCGCAGATGATCACGTTCACCGAACTGTCATCGCTCGCGATGGCCGTGAACCTGATCGTCACGATCCTGAAGTGCCGCGCGCCCGGCATGGCCATCAGCCGCATGCCGATCTTCGTATGGGCGATGCTGGTGACCTCGTTGATGATCGTCTTCGCGATGCCCGCCGTGATGCTCGCGAGCGGGATGCTGGCGCTCGATCGCCTCGTCGCGACGCACTTCTTCAATCACGTCGAAGGCGGCGATGCCCTCCTGTGGCAGCACCTGTTCTGGTTCTTCGGCCACCCCGAGGTCTACATCATCTTCGTGCCCGCGCAGGGCATGGTGTCGATGCTGATCATCGCGTTCAGCCGTCGGCGCGTCTTCGGATACACCGCGCTCGCGCTCTCGATGGTGTCGATCGGTTTCGTGAGCTTCGGCCTGTGGGTGCACCACATGTTCGCGACGCCGCTGCCGCAGATCGGTCAGAGCTTCTTTACGGCCGCCAGCGTGATCATCGCGGTGCCGACCGGCGTGCAGATCTTCTGCTGGATCGCGGCGCTCGCGACAGGCCGACCACGGCTCGAGGTGCCGTTGGTGTTCGTGCTCGGGTTCTTCGGCACGTTCATCATCGGTGGACTCACGGGCGTCATGCTCGCGTCCGTTCCGCTCGACACGCAGGTTCACGACACGTTCTTCGTCGTGGCCCATCTTCACTACGTTCTCATCGGCGGGTCGGTCTTTCCGCTGATGGGGGCGCTGCACTTCTGGTTTCCGAAGATGACCGGCCGTCTTCTGCACGGGCGAACGTCGTGGCTGACCTTCTGGCTGTTCTTCGTGGGCTTCAACCTCACGTTCTTCCCGCTTCACATCCTCGGGCTCAACGGGATGCCGCGCCGGGTCTACACGTATGCACCGTCGACGCATTGGGGTCCGCTCAACATGCTCGCGACCATCGGCGCATTCGTGCTCGGCCTCGGCGTGCTCTCGTTTCTGATCAACGTCGTGCGTTCACTGCGGCACGGCGAAGTCGCGGGAGACGACCCGTGGCATGCGGACTCTCTCGAGTGGACGACGACGTCGCCACCGCCTCGCTACAACTTCGCGCACCTTCCGACCGTCACCTCGCGCGCCCCCGCATGGGACGACCGCGATGCGCCCGTCGTCACGGGCCTGCGGACGGATCGAACCGAGCAGCTCACCACGACAACGTTCGACGCGACCCCCGATCATCGACTGGTGCTTCCCGGTGATTCGATCTGGCCGCTGGCGCTCGCAGTCGCGACCGGCGTGGGATTCATCGTCGCGATCTTCACGCCGTGGGGCGTGGTGATCGGCGCGGCGCTCGCGGCACCATCGCTGATCGCGTGGTTCTGGCCGAAGCCGCCGCATCGCGAACTCGCGACGGTGCAGCCATGAAGCCACGCCGCGGTGCACTCGACGTGGGCCACCTCCCGGCCACTGCATTCGGCACCCGTGCGCCCCTGTGGTGGGGTGTCTTCTTCATGGTGGCCATCGAAGGCACCATGTTCGTGCTCGTCGCGCTCAGTTACTTCTACCTGCGGCAGAACGAAACGATGTGGCCGCCGACCCCCGCCGGCCGCGCGGCCACGCTGTATTCAGGACTCGGTGCGCTTTCGCTCCTCGTCAGCGTCGTGCCGATGTGGCTCTGCTCGCGCGCCGCATTCCGCGGGGATCTGCAACGCATTCGACTCTGGCTCTTGATCGGCACCCTCCTCGGATTCGCGTTCCTCGCGTGCCGCGTGCTCGAGATCCGCGCACTGCCCTTCCGCTGGGACAGTCACGCGTACGGATCGCTGGTGTGGCTCGTCATCGGGTTGCACACGTTTCACGGCATCGCCTCGGTCGGCGAGAACGTGCTGCTCTTCGTGTTCCTGTTCATCGGACCGGTGGAGGAGAAGCACCACGTCGATCTCGATGTGAACAGCCTCTACTGGTACTTCGTCGTCGCCGTCTGGACCGCGTTCTACCCCTTGCTCTACCTGGAAAAGGTCATCTTTCGATG
>CBIHQZ010000344.1:0-6807 GCA_966212315.1 uncultured Myxococcales bacterium | reverse complement strand
CGATCCGGGTTCCGTGCAGACGCTTCAACTGCCGTGGGTGCAGGCCCTCGGGCAGATCGGCGGCACCGCGCTCGGCACGTCCGCTGCGGTCGCTCATGGCGCGTATCACGTGCAAGCCAACGGACCGATCGCGGCGTACCAGTTCAATCCGCTCACGTTCGAAGCCGGTGGGAGCTTCTCGTTCACGAACGACGCATCGCTGCTCCTTCCGACGCGCGTGCTCACCACGCACTACCTGGTGGTCACGCACGACAACGATCAGCTCACCGATCAGCTCGGACGTCCCATCAACCAGGCGGCAGGCGGTTTCGTGTCGATCGTCGGAACGAACGCGAATCCCACGACCGTGACGGTGCGTCTCTCGGCAGGCGTCAGCGCAGGCCCCGGCGTGACGGCATCGGGCGCGCAGACTCGGATGTTCACGCTCGGCGAAGGCGATGTCGTTCAGCTCGTCGGCTCGGAAGTCGGACAGGATCTCACCGGCACCGTGATCGAGGCGGACTATCCGGTCGCCGTGTTCACCGGTCACGACTGCACGAACATTCCCGCCGGCAACCCTGCATGCGATCACTTGGAAGAGCAGCTGTTCCCGAACGAAACGTGGGGACAGCACTACGCCGTTACGCAGCTTCGTGATCGCAGCGCGAGCGAGCGCTCGGTCATTCGCATCGTGTCCAATCACGCCGGGCTGCATCTCACGTTCGACGGAATCACGGCGCCGGCCGGCTGCGGGGCCGCCCTCGATTCGGGTCGTCACTGCGAATTCGAGACGGCCTCGTCGTTCCAGGTCAGCGGCGATCAGCCGTTCCTCGTGATGCAGTTCATGCGCGGCGCGGGCGCCAACACGATCTGCCAGTTCGATCCGCTCAACGTCGCGTGCGAAGGCGATCCCGCCAGCGTGATGGAAGTGCCGGTCGAGCAGTACCGCCGCAACTACGACTTCCTCGTGCCCGACACGTACAGCCGCAACTTCGTGAATGTCACGCGCGCGGTCGGTACCACCGTGACGCTCGACGGCGTGCAACTCGCCGGCAGCTCGTCAGCGGCGGGCGCGGGATACGAAGTGCTGTTCGTGCCGGTGAATGCCGGACCGCATCACATCGAGACCGCACCCGAAGCGCAGGGCTTCGGCATCAAGGTCTACGGTGTCGCCCCGTACAATTCGTACTTGCATCCGGGTGGCCTCGACCTCGCGCATTTTTCGCCCCCCGGCTGATCCCTCGCGAAGCCTCTCGCGCGGTCGCCCTTCACAGCGACCGCGCGCTCCCGCCGCACGCACGTTTCCCCCTCAATCGTTCCCGTTGTCCGCCCGCTCGCCGCCCAGAGGCGGTTGCGGTGTCGGCCCGTCGGTCGCCCGCGGCGCATCGCTTTTCGCGGGCGTGCGCGCCACCGGACGCGTGCCCTCGCGCATCCCCGCGACCTCGTCCGGAAGCGTCGCCGCATTCGGGAACTCGTCCGTACGCACAGTCTTCGATCGACCGGTCTCGCGTTGCTTCATTCGATGTGCTCCTTCGCGAGCGAGACACCGTTTCAACGCACGTGCCGACTCACGACGCGGATGCACTCGCAGGCGCGAGCAGTCCCGCGAGTAGCACGTCGGATAGCTGCCCTGCCGCGCGATGCAGACCGCCGGCCTCGTGCGTACCGAGCGCCCATGTCAGCGCGATACCGTCGAGCGCGCCGAAAATGGCGCGCGCCATGATCCTCGGCGACACATCGGTTCGCAGCTCGCCGCGTTGCTGACCATCGGCGATCACCGTCGCCATCAGCTCGAGGTACTCCATGAAGCGGCGCGCGGCGTACTGCTTCAAGAGCTTGGTGCTCTGCCGAAGGTTCACAGTGACCACTTCGGCGAGATCGCGCTCACCCTCGAGCAGGCCCAGCTGCAATTCGACGAGCCGGCGAATGCGTTCGGGCGCCGTGGCGAGCCGCGCGATCTCCGCGCGCATCACGTCGAGCAGACGCGACATGCGATCTTCGAAGAGCGACGTGAGGATCTCGTCCTTGCTCTTGAAGTAGAGGTAGATCGTGCCGTCCGCGACGCCGGCGGCCTTGGCGATCTCGCTCACGCGCGACGCGAAGAAGCCCTTCTTCGCGAAGACCTTTACCGCCGCGCGCATGATCCGCTCGCGCTTGTCACCCTGCGTGGACGACGCGCGTTTCGCATCGCCGCCGCGACGTCCCGAACTGAATCGCGATTCAGTCACACGGGGCCGGTACCATGCCCATTCGCGACGCGTCAATCGCGCGGCAAGCGCGGATGCGACGCGAACATTGACGGCGCCCGACGAATCGAGCCATTCCTGTACGTATGCGACTTACGGTCATTGGCTGCGCGGCCCTTACGGTTCTCGGCGCTTGTGCGGGTCCGGTCACCACGCGCGACGGCGGCGATGGAGGCGGCGACGCAGCGAACGGCGACAGCTCGCAGGTCCGCGACGCGAGCGGCACCGATGGGAACGTCGGAACGGACGGCGCGATCGACGACGCTGCTTCGATGGATGGCGGCATCGACGATGCGATGACCGACGACGCGATGACGAGCGATGGGTCGACCGGCACCGACGCGGCTTCGAACCCGGATGCGATCGACCTCGAAGCACTCGCGCGACGTCGCAACGCGTGCGAGTTCCGCGCGGGTGCACGCGCCGACAGCACGCTGGGACTGACCGCGGCGCAGCGTGCCGCGATCCCGCTGCGTCACATCCTCGTGTACGTCGGCGAGAACCGCTCGTTCGATCACTACTTCGGCCGCCTCACCGGACGCCCCGACGTCGACGGGATTCCGGCCGGCTACACGAACCCCCGCGAATCGGGCGGGACCGCTGCGCCCTCGCACGCGCCGAACACCTGCATCTCGCCCGACGTTCCGCACGGCTGGGGGTCGATGCATCAGTCGTGGAACCAGGGCGCGATGGATCAGTTCTTCAATGTCGCGAACTCGTCGACCACCAACGGACAGCGCGCGCTCTACTACTACGACCAGCGCGACATTCCGTTCTACACGTGGCTCTACACGACGTTCGCATTGAGCGATCGCTTCTTCTCGTCGGTGATGGGTCCGACCTGGCCCAATCGCGACTATCTCTACGCCGCGACCTCCGACGGCGTGAAGGCCACGTTCGAGCGTCAGATCACGGTCCGCTCGCTCTTCGACGCGATGACCACCGCGCACGTGACCTGGAAGGTCTATGCAGCCGGATCGTTCCGCGAGGGTTGCATCAACTGGTCGTCGAGCCACGCGGGCGTCCACGATCGCGCCACGCTGCTCGCGGACATTCGCAACAACACGCTTCCGCAGGTCGCGTTCATCGACGGGCCCGACGATCATCCGCCGTCGGACATCCAGGTCGCCGAAGGCTTCGCGCGCACGGTCTACACGACGCTCGTCGCGAGCCCGTCATGGCCCACCACCGCGCTGATTCTCTCCTACGACGAAGCGGGCGGCTTCTTCGATCACGCGCCGCCGCCGGCCGCATGTCGGCCCGACGGCACGCTCGCCAACACCGACTTCAATCGACTCGGCCAGCGCATTCCCCTCGTGATCGTTTCGCCGTGGGTTCGCCCCCACTTCGCGTCGCACGTGCGCGCGGAGACGGCGTCGATCACGCGCTTCATCGAAGCGGTGCACAACCTTCCCGCGCTCACCAATCGCGATGCGAACGTGAGCGGTCTGCTCGACATGTTCGACTTCAGCACGCCCGCGATGATGAGCCCGCCCACGCCGCCCGCGGCCGGCACGGGCGGCTGCCCGTAGCGATCGAGAGTTCCGTATCGTGTGTGGTGGCGCGTCACGACGCGCCAGCCCTTCAGATCCCGTGACCCTTGCGTCCGACGAGTGCGAGCCGCGGGCTGCGTAGCGTGCACGTGCCGCCATCGGGCGCACTCAGCGCCTGCTCGATGTTCAATCCCACGCGCCAGAACATCGCGCTCAACTCGGTGGGGCTGTAGATCCGCAGATCGGCTTCGTAACGCCGCTCGGCGCCGCTCGGATCACGGATCACACGCAGTTCGTGCATGCGACCGCTGATCACGTCCCAGGTGCGTTCCGCCATCATCGAGTAGCCGGTGGAGTAGACCTCCCAGTCGTCCTGCGGTCGGAACACCGCGGCGACGTGATAGAGGTTCATCGTCTCGAGCAGGAACGCGCCGCCGCTCTTGAGCGCGCACGTGATCGAGTGCAACGCGCGTTCGTCTTCGCCTTCGCTCTCGAGCTGCCCGAACGACGTGAAGTAGTTGAACGCCGCGTCGAACGACTCGACGAACGAGAGATCGCGCATGTCCGCGCGGACGAATTTCACCTTGTCGGCGAGGCCACGTTCGCTCGCGGTGGCGCGCGCGAGTCCGAGCGCGTGTTCGCTGAGATCGACGCCCACGACGTCGTACCCGCGGGCGGCGAGTTCGATCGCATGGCGACCGTGCCCGCACGCGCTGTCGAGCACCCGCGCGCCGGGCTGAAGGCCGAGCGCGCGCACGATGAGATCGACCTCGGCCGACGTGCGTTCGGGCGTGAAGCGATCGCGGTACGTGCCGATGTAATCGGCGCCGAAGAAGGTCTCGTACCAGGGGGCGGTGTTCGGTTCGCGCGAGCGGCGCATGCGGAGGTCGAAGTCGTTCATCGCAGTCCGTGATGCTACGACGACCCGCTCGCAAACGCCGCGAGAACGGCAAATCTCAGTTGCGGCGGCGCGTCGTGACGCGGCGGCGCACACGGTCGAGGACGCTCATCGGACGGCGCACCATCGCGCTTACACGTCGACCGCCGGGCCGTAATCTCCATCCGCCACGCTGCGCCATCGTCCCACCAGCGCACCTGTAGCGATCACGGCCGCACCCATGCCCGCGAGCCGGAGCGTCGGTGCGATCCAGTTGCCGTCGTAGGCGTGAAACAGCGTTGCGCGCAGCGCTTCGAGCACTTGCGTGAACGGGAGAAACGGGTGGAGCGCACGGAACGGACGAGGCGCCAGTTCGATCGGATAGGGCCCACCCGCCGATGCGAGCTGCACCACCAGGACGATCAGCGCGACTCCTTTGCCGGCATCGCCGAGCAGTCGCTGCAACATCACCACGAGACGCACGAACACCAGGGACGCGAGTGCCAGCGTGAGCGCGTACTGCCAGACGTTCGGCACCGACACGCCGAGTCCGCGCCGCACCGCGATGCCGACCGCGAGCGCTTGCGCGAGGACGAGCACCGACGGGATCGCCAACTTCCCGGCCCACACGGCCGTCTTCGGACCGTCTGCGAGCGATGCGGGAACGCGCCGCAGATGAAAGAGGAAGGCCGTCATCACGGCGCCTACCCACAACGCGATCGGTACGAAATACGGCACGAAACCGGCTCCGTTCGAAACGACGGGCGCGACCGTGACGACCGCGCTCTCGACGCTCACCGCGAGTGAATCGGGGGTCCCTTCGGGTGCGCGTACTTCGTGCGGCAGCGCCCCTCCGAGTTGTCCCAGTCCGTTCGCGAGCCGAATGCTGCCGTCGTGCAATGTGCCGAGACCGGCTGCCAGTCGATCGGTGCCTTGATCGATACGCGCGATGCCCTGACGCAGCGAGGCGGTGCCGTTCGCGACGCGTGCGCTGCCATCGGCGAGTGCATCGAGTCGATCGTCCGCTGGAAGCGCCGCGACCATGCGATCCACGCCGCCATGGACTTGCTGCATGCCGTTCGCGAGGCGCGATACGCCGTCGTCCACCCGTGCCGCGCCGTCGGAGAGTCGGGCCGATCCGTCCGCTGCGCGCAAGGCGCCATCGGCGAGCCGTCGCGCGCCGCCGTCGACTTGCCGGGCACCGCTCTCGATGCGCCCTGCGCCGTCGGCCGCGCGTCCGCCGAAGATCGGAATGCGCGCCACGCCGTGTCGAAGCTGCGTGGTTCCTTCTGCAAGACGCGTGGTTCCGTTCGCGAGTTGCGCTGCGCCCGATGCGAGTCGCGCGTTGCCGTCGGCGAGCTGCGATGCACCGGTGGAGACCGCGTGCGCACCGTCGCGGAGTCGCACGAGATCGGTGTCCGCCGGCATGCGTGATTGCATCGTTCGAAGACCGTCACCGAGTTGCTGCACGCCGTGCGCGAGTGCGCCCGTTCCTCGAGATACCTGCCCGCTTCCATCCGCGAGGTTCCCGGCGCCGACCCGCGCGCGCTCGGTGCCGCTCGCCAGGCGTGCGCTTCCATCCGCGGCGCGAGCGAGTCCGTCGTCGATGCGTGTCGCACCGTCGTGCAGCGCGTGAACTGCGTCTCGCAGCGTGCCGAGTCGTTGCGACGACGTATCGACCGTGCTGATCACCGCGCGCCATCGTTCGCGAGCGAGTGCCTCGTTGGCCTGACGCGCAACGTCGGCGGCGAATCGGCGCGCGATCATCGCGGCCATCGAACTGTTCCCTTCGGAGACGTACACCCGCAACGAAGCGCCGTGCACACCGGGATGAACGGCTTGCTCGGAGAACTCGCGCGGCACGAGCAGTGCGAACGAGACCTCACCGCGTCGCACCGCAGCCATCGCGTCTTCTTCACGCGAGTAGCGCACGATGCGCGCGCGTCCCGAGGTCTCGACGCCGTGGACCACTCGCTCGCCGAGATTCACCGCGCGTCCTTCCACCTGTGTTCCCGCGTCGCGCGTCACCGCGGCCACCGGCAGATCGCGCAGACGCCCGTACGGATCCCACACACTCGAGAGATAGATCACCGCGTAGAGCACCGGAACGAGCACTGCGCCGAGCGCGATCGCGAACAAGCGTGGATGCCGGCGGAACATGGCGACGTCGGCGCGCACGATGGTCGATGCGGTGGAGGTCCAGCGTGCGAGT
>CBIHQZ010000343.1:0-6812 GCA_966212315.1 uncultured Myxococcales bacterium | reverse complement strand
CCCTTTTTCGAGGCGGTTCTGCTGTCTCGTGCGACATCGCTGCGAGCGCCAGCGACAGTCTGGACGCGACAGGGGGACTCCCCATTCGTGGTGAGCAGGCTCTCGCGCGAAAGCGCCTCGAAAGCGCGGGAGTCGAACCATGCAGCGAGGAAGCGAGAGCGGGCCGATCGCGTGGGACGGTCCGATCGCCAGGTTTCTAGAGACGACGACCTCAAGCGAAGAGTCGATGCGTGGCTCGTCTCGCGCGATGCGAAGCGAAGCGACACGGTGGTTCCCCACCATTGCCGCGCAGTGACAGCGGCGAATAGCATCGCGACGTGCACGACCTGATGGTGGCTGCGTGGGCCTTCGCCGGTCTCGGGATCCTGATGATGGCGATCGCCGTCGTCCTCGCTGCATGGCGCGCGCGGTTCCTCATCGGCTCCAGTGCGACAACGGGCGAGGTCGTCGCACTCGAAGACAGCGGTGAGTTTCCGGTGGTCACATTCTTCGCCGCGACCGATGCCCTCGCGCAGCCGCGCACGGTGAGATTCCGCGCCGGCACGAACGCCGGCTCCTGGCGCGTGGGCGACAAGGCTCCGGTGAGGTATCGCCCGGCCACGCCCGAGCGCGCGTGCATCGCGACGTTCCGACAGTTGTGGCTCGCCCCGATCGTGCTCGCGGTGATGGGGCTCGCCTTCGTCGCGGCCGCGTACGGGATCGCGACGTCCGCCGCCCATGCCCGGCCGATTCCGGGTCAACGAAGCGACGACTGAGTACAGTGCCGCGATGACTTCTTCGCGCGACGCAGCGTTCGCATCGATCGCACTCTTTCTCGCGACATCGATCACCGGCTGCATCGGCATCGCCCACGCCGATCCCGCAGCGCCGCCATCGATCGCGTGCCCGGCCGCCGAACCCGCGAACGGTTCGCGATGCACGGTCGCCGCTGGGAACGCGTGCAACTTCTCGGTTCGTGCGTCGCGCACCGCGCACTGCCACTGCATCGGGCAGGTGTGGGACTGCGGCACGCCGCTCGGCATCGATGTGCCGACGTCGGCCACGTGTCCTGCGACGCAACCGAACGCCGGGAGCACGTGCACGATCCCCGCAGGACCGCCCGGTGGGAATCGACCGGGTTGCACGTATGAGGTCCCGATGAGCATCAATCATCAGTGCGTGTGCGCGCACGCGGCCAGTGCACCCGCGACCGGCACATGGGACTGCGGGCAGGTGCCGATTCCGGTGCCCGTCGATCCGCGCGGATGCCCGGCGCGCGTACCGGCGGAAGCCACGATCTGCACCGTCGCGCGTGGCGTCGATTGTCAGTACGGATTCAATCTGTCGACCACGTGCCGGTGCAATCCGCTCTCGCCATCGGACCCGCGAACCGCATGGCAATGCCACACGTCGCCGTCGCGCCCCGCGCCGTCGCGCTGATCAGCCGGGCCGGACTCCTGGTGACATCGCGACGAGACGTTGCGCGCGCTCGTTCGCCCACGCTGCGAATGATCGCGGCTCGCGCCCGAGGATCGCGACCGTGTCGGCACGTTGCTTCGCGGTGGGCCTCGCGCCCCATCGCTGGAGGACATCGAACGTGCGCATCCAGTCCGCGATCTCCGCGTCACTCATGCGCCCCCGCATCGACGCAGTCCTCGGCTGCGCGTCTCGAGGCTGCGCTCTTCGACGCTGCGGCCCGTGGAGAAGACGTGGCCCTGCTCGATCGCGTCGCATGCGATGCGGCGCACCTCGATGCGCGCGGCACGTTTCACCCGGGCTTCACACAGAAGCAGGCCGACGCATTGCGCGCGTCGGGCCGTCGCGTCGCATGGCTCGATCTCGAGGCCGGCGAGCGCATCGCGCACATGAAGTTCCCGCGCGACGCGGAGTTCATGGTCATCCGCGCGCCTTTCGATCTCACGGGCGTGACCCGCATCGAATGCGAGATCGAAGTCCCCGGCATCGGCGTGATCAAGACCATGCGCGACACCGTGTTCGACCCGGCGGATGAGGCGCTCTTCGCGTGCTGCGAAGCCGCCCTCGCAATCCAGGCGTCACGCTCGCCGTCGATCTGGCACTGCTACTCGATCGAAGGGAACACGCGACACGAACTCGCAGCGTTCGAACTGCGACACGACGTGGTCGGCTGAGGGGTCATTGGGTCGCGTCGACAGTGCTGCAAGCGCAGCGCTCGCCAGATACGATCAAACCACTCCGACCCTTCGACACCGCAGACCTCGTCCCTCGGACACCTTGCTCAGGGCGAACGGATTGATGCGATCTCGACGGCGCCGCACTAGCCAGTGAGATCGGTGATGAGTGCGTTCACCTGTCGCGCGCAGTCCTCCCACTCCGGCAGCGGCGAGCCAGTACTGGCGAGCAGGGCCCCGAGGATCGATCGCGCCCGGTTCGCCGCGTCGAGGGCCAGCGTGCGGTCGCCCTGCGCCCAGTGGAGCCGCGCGATCTCGGTGAGGGTGACGGCAAGGTTCTCGTGCGCCCGGAGCTTCTGCGGGAACGACCGCACCAACTCGTCGAGGATGGACCGCGACTCTTCGTACAACGAGCGAGCCGTCTCGATCTCGCCGCGTTCGAATTGCACTTCGGCTGTTCGGTTGAGCGCGAGGGCGAGGGTGTGCCTCCACATGTAATCAGCGGGATCGCGCGCCAACACGACACGGCGCGCCGCGAGGGCCTCTTCGAGCGCGGAGAGCGCCCCTTCGAGGTCTCCTCGTTCGAACCGAACGTCGCCTACGCACTCGAGCACGACGACGAGGGAGCGCCACCACGCAACACGCGTGGGATCGCTCGCGAGCACCATCTCGCGTAGCCCGAGCGCTTCTTCGTAGAGCGCCAGGCTGCCCTCCCCGTCGTCTTGTTCGCGTCGAACATCGCCGAGGTTCTCGAGCGAGAGGGCGAGCCCTCGGAGCGACGCGACACGGGATGGATCGTGGGCGAGCAGGGCTCGACGCAGCGCGACCGACTCTTCGTAGAGAGTGCCCGCTCCGTCGAGGTCGTCGCGTTCGAACTGCAGCGCGCCCAGCTTGTTGAGCGAGATGGCGACGTCGCCGCTCCATCCGATTGGATCGGTCGTGTACAGGGTCCGGTACAGCGCGAGCGCTTCCTCGTAGGCCGCCCGTGCCCCCTCGAGGTCGTCGCATTTGCGCCGCAAATCGCCGACTCGATCGATCGTCGCGGCGAGGTCTCGGCGCCACTCGCGTCGGGACGAGTCGTCCTCCCGTACGCCGACTCGGCACAGCGCGAGCGCCTCTTCGTGCAACGCGAGTGCCTCGTCGAAGTCTCCGCGCAGCACGTAACAGTCCCCGAAGGCGACGAGGGCGCGACTCAGTTCGACCGAGGTCTGCCAGTCCGCGGGCTTTGCGATCGCGTCGGCGCGCAGCTCGCGCACGGCCTTGACCACCTGCGATTCCGCGCCGCGCCGGTGACCCTGCGCCAGGGCGATCTGCCCGAGCATGAGCCGCCAGGCCGCGCAGATGCCCATGCCCTGGCAAAGCCTCGGCTCGATCGCCACCATCAGTTCGACGGCCTCCAGCGCCGCGACGCACACCGCGGCCCCGGCTTCGGGTCCGTCCCGCTCTTGGACCGCCCTGAGCACGTCGCCCAGGGCGCGCCTTCGCAGCTCGACGAGTTGCCATTGGGATCCGTGGCGGGGATCGCGCGCGAGCACTCGCGTGGCCTCGAGCGCCTCGTCCACCACGCGCTGCTCTTCGGGCAGGAGCGTCCCGTACGCTTCGATGGCCGCGTCGTCGTTTCCCTCGATGGGCGTCTCGAGGGTGATCGCGAACGCGCCGCGACAGATGGACCAGAGTTCCGACGCACTCTGGGCGAACAGCCGGTCCGTGCCCGCCGCGGCGAGCAGCACGAGATCGCCTCGCACGTCGCGCAGCAGCTCGTCGTGCACCGTCTCGAGCCGCGAGAACAGCGCCGCGAGCGCCTCGTTGTCGTCCGCGCGCGCCTGCGACGTGTCGAGCACGAGCAGCTCGGTGCCCTCGTCTGCCGCGCGCTTTCGCATCAGACGCTCGACCGCCTCCTCGGCGCTCGTCCCGTCGCGCGGCGGCCACTCGACGCGATCGAGAGAAACCGGCTTCCCGCGGAGCAGCGTGAGGTCGTCGCGCAGCGTCTCGATCGCCGCGCGCGCGGCGGCGGGGGGTGACGTTTCGAGGAGGTAGAAGTCGTGCCGCGCGGAGTGGGATAGCGCGCGTCTCAGACGTTGATACGCAGGGTCTGCGTACACCGCATCGGACTGGTCCATCGCGATCGAGCCTGCTCGGAGCATTGCGCGCGGCACCGTCGGGTGCCGCTCGAACGACGACGCGTCGTCCGGCTGTCAGGGAAAGCTCGTTGTGCGCGGACACTACCACGCCGCCACGACTGCGCGCGCACTCCTCTCCGTCGTCGCCGATCGCGCAGTAGCAATCCGCCCGCACATCACGCACGACTGGGACTCGCTGCCGATCCCCATTCCTGCTGTCGTCGCTCTCTTCGGCGGAGCGCCAGGACGCGCTCGGGAGAATCGCGATCGCCGCAACGTGCACGATCCCGTGCACGACCGCTTCTCGCACCGTCGCCTCCGGATGCTTCACGAAAGGGCGTAGCAGGTTGATCGCCGCGGGATGTTGCAGATCGACGGACACCGTTGCGATGGCGATCTCCGGTTCGACCCAACGCGACTACGCAGAAAAGCGCCGAAAATTCTCTCGGCCGAGGATCGATTCCGGGCGCCGCCTCCTCTCAATCCCCGAACGCCCTTATCGCGAAGTTCGTCCATCCACCGTGACGACAGCGACGAGCCGGCGCGGATCCGCGCGTTAATTCCGGCACGACGAGGGCCGTTGCCGTCGCAGCGAGTCGTACGGCCGAGAGCGCTCCCCAGCGCAGCAGGACCGGCGATCGCGCTGAGGGCACCATGAAGAAGAACCATTCGTTTGCATTGGCGCTCGCGTTCGGAGCGAGTGCCCTGGCCGCAGCTTCTGTCGCGAACGCGGCGGACATCGACGTGCGATCCGGTGGCTCGATCGCGTCCGCGATCCGCACTGCGAGACCTGGGGACCGCGTGTTGGTTCACGCGGGCACGTACACGGGCGGCGCCTGGATCGGTCCCGTCAACGGCACCGCGAGTGCCCCCATCACGGTGTTGTCGGTCGATGGACCGCGACGCGCGGTGATCGAGGGTGGCGGCGAAACACTGCGCATCGGCGACGCGTCGTCGTACCTCGTGTTCGACGGCTTCGAGATCCGCAACGCCGGCGACAACGTCATTCACATCGACGGCGGATGCCATCACATCACGTTGCGAAATCTCTACGTGCACGACGCCGGCACCAACGGCGACGTGGTGAAGATCAATCAGTGCAATCACATGACGATCGAGGACTCCGAGTTCGCGCGCCCCGGTCGTCGTACCAGCGACGCGGCCGACAACCCCTACCAGGAGTGCCTCGACTTCGTGGACGTCGACGACTCGGTCGTTCGCGACAACTTCATTCACGACGGCGGCTCGATGCTGATGTTCGTGAAGGGCGGCAGTCGCAACACCGTCATCGAGCGAAACGTTTACAGCGAGCAGCGTGCCGGTGCGAGCGACCCAATGGTCGGGCTCGGCGGGCCGACCGATCTCGATCTCCTCGGCGGCGAGCAGTACGAGATCATCGGCGTTGTCTTCCGTAACAACATCGTCTGGGGCGGTCGTGTCGGCGCGATCGCGGTCTACGACGGCAACGGCGTGTTCATCGCGAACAACCTCTTGCTCGACAACGACCGCGTGCTCGTCGAGTTCCGCGCGGGCAACGGCCCCGCGGCGCAATCGACCAACGTGCGCGTCGTCGACAACCTCATGGTCGACACGCGCGGGTCGATGCCCACGCCCTACATGCGATCGAGCCACGGGCTCACCGACTTCGCGACCGACTCGAACCTCTTCTGGAACGCCGGCCGCGCGCTCCCGACGAGTTCGCTCCTGACCATCGCGTCGCAGCCCGGACACATCGCGAGCGATCCGCATGTCGGGGTCCCCGCGGCGGGCTCGGGACGCGCGGCGATCATCGCAGCCATGACGCCGCCATCGTCATCACCCGGTGCGGCGAGCGGCATGGACTCGAGCGTCACGCCCTACGGCGTCGTCGACGACATCAACGGCGCTCCGCGTGGCGCGATTCACGATCGCGGTCCGTTCGCGATGAGCGCGGGCGGAACGGTTCCTCCGCCTCCTCCGACGGACGCAGGCACGATCGAGCCTCCGCCTCCTCCGACGGATGCAGGCACGATCGAGCCTCCGCCTCCTCCGACGGATGCAGGCACGGTCGAACCCCCGCCGCCTCCGACCGATGCGGGCACGGTCGAACCACCCGTCGATCCGGGCACCGGCCGGCAGGACTCCGGAGCGTCCGTGCCACCCACGGACTCGGGCACGGGTTCGAATCACGACGCGGCGACGAGCACCGATGCGTCTGTGGGTGACGACGGCGGCGACACCGACCCGGGTTCGCAACCGGGCGTCGGCTGCAACGTCGGCTCGCGCGGAACTCGCGCGTCGGCGTGGCCGATCAGCGCGCTCGCAGCACTCGGCATCGCGGCCTTCGTGAGCCGCATGCGTCGACGCCTCCGCGGATAACAGCCGCAGCCACTCCCTCGCGACGTGCGTGCTCACGCGCGTCGCGGGCGGAGTACTCCGGGCGCGGGCTCCGCTCCGGGGGACACGTATCCAGCCAGTGAATAGCGATCGCCGACGAACACCTTCACGCGAGCGGAGCCGGTACAGACCAGTGCAGCGCTCGCCAGATACGATCAAACCACTCCGACCCTTCGACACCGCAGTC
>CBIHQZ010000342.1:0-6825 GCA_966212315.1 uncultured Myxococcales bacterium | reverse complement strand
TATGTCGGGCTTGGCAGCGATCCCGCCTTGATCGAGGCCGTCGACAAGGCGCTGGTGGATTTTGGATTCCCCGTCGGACCGATCACGCTTCTCGATGAGGTCGGTATCGACATCGGTGGTCACGTCGGAAAGACGATGGCCGAGTCGTTCGGCGCGCGAGGCGACCGCGTGCGCGTGGCGAAGGACGGAATGGACGCGTTGGCGATCTGTCTCGCGGATCGCCCGGACGTCATCGTGTCGGACGTGAACATGCCGCGAATGGACGGCTGGCAATTGCTGCGTCTGCTGCGAGCGCGTGCTGCGTTCGCGCGCACGCCGGTGATCTTCACGACGCGTCTGACGGGCGAGAAGGAACGGCTGCGCGGATACGAATGCGGCGTCGATGACTACATCGCGAAGCCGTACTCGGATGTAGATCTGGTCACTCGCGTCGACCGACTGGTCGGGCGGCGCGACACGATGCCGCCGCCGCGCGAAGGCGGATCAGAGACATCCAACGTGCGTGGACTGCGAGGCCACCTCGCGCACGTGTCACTACCGTCGGTGCTGTCGTTCCTCGAACTCGAGCAGCGGTCGGGCGAACTCGTCGTTCACGCATCGCGGTTCGGGCGGATCTGGATTCGAAGGGGGCGTCCCGTTCGTGTCGAAACCGTTCCGACGCACGCGGGCGGTGCGATCGCCGCGATCAACGAGTTGATCGACGAGCAGCAAGGCGAGTTCGAGTTCCGCGCGACCGAGTCCGAGATTCCGGAGGGCGACGAGATCGGGTTGTCCCTGTCGCAGATCCTCCTCGAACACGCACGCATCGCCGACGAGCGGTCTTCTACGTCCTGACACTCGCGCGCCGTTACCGGTAAAGCGCCCGGTTCTCGTCGTTCCGAAGCTTCACCCGGGCGGGCATTCGAACGCGAAATTCACCATCGCGCTCGAATCGGCCCGCACCGCGTTGCACGTGTCGGGACAGAGCACCACGCGACCGCCCGTACCTGCATCGGCCGACGGCACCAGATAGAACCCCTGCCCGCACGCGCTCATCGACGCCACCGCGTGGAACGTCTGCGACGTGCCGCCTGACTGCAGTGTCATCACGGCGTACGAAATATCCGGCGTCTGCCCCGTCGTCGTCGTCGGCTGCTCGAACTCGCACGGCACCTGTACCCGCGAGATCGCCTGCTGCGCGACGGCGTTGAAGAACGGTCCGTACTCGCTGAAGTTGCAGAGCGCGAACCGATAGCCCCCCGTGGCAACGCTCACCTCCTGGAGTTCTTGCGCGGGCGTCGCCGAGAAGCCCGAACACGACGCGTTCACGATCGCAGCCGACGGCGGCCACGGTGTCGACGAAGGCGTGTTGTTCGCCAGCCCCGCGACGGTGTGCACGAAGTAACGACGCGTGCTCGAGTCACCGAAGTACGGCGTCAGATCGGCCGCTGTCATCCCAGTGTAGAACTGCGCGGCCGTACCGATGTCCGAGGTCGCATCGGTGAAGTCGATGACGGCTTTCAACGATTCCTGACGAAGGTTCGGCAGCGCGAGACGAAGGTAGCTCGGCATCCGCGAGAGCAACTCGCCCGACCCGATTCCGCTCGCGACGAAGAAGTATCGTTCCGGCATCGTGGCGGGTGGCGCGGTGATCGAACCGCCGACGACGATGACGCGATAGTCGATCGACTCACGCGTGAGTTCGGCGATCAGCGACGGCGCGAGGATGTCGGAGATGGCCGCGCGCGGGCGATCGAACGAAGGCGAGCTGTCCACCACCACGATCACATCGAGCGGAAGCCGCACCACGCCCGCGTGCCCTTCGACGATCGCGCAGGTCGTGTCGTTGGAAGCGTCGAGCGCCATGATCGTGTCGGGCATCGTCGTCGTGTCGCGCATCGAAGCGTCGGCACGACCCGTGTCGGTACTGGCATCAGTGGCCGTGGCGTCGGGTTCGTTCGATGCCGAGCAAGCGGCGAACACCAGTCCGAGTGCGGAGATCACGATCGTTCGAGGCGCGCGCATTGCGATGACGATAGGCCGAACCGGCGGCGCAACGCGAGCAACCGACGCAGGGCCCGCGGTGTCGGTCAATCGCGGGTGCGCTCGTTCACTGCGAGAACCACGCGCACTGTCCCGACACGCACCCGCAGAAGATCGGCCGAGAGAATACGTATCCCTCGCACGTCGCCGCTTCGTTCGCGCCGCCGTACTCCCAGCTCATGCAGTGATTGCCGCACCCGGCGACGTTGCAATCCCCGTCGTGCGCACACGTGCCGATGGTGTATTGCGCGAGCGCGCCCGCGTGCCGCGATCGTTCGGATCGTAGTGCGCCCCATGATCGTACGGCTCCGGGATGCACGCGGGATCATCGCCATCGCATCGCGGGCCGAGCTGCCCTGCGAGTTCGAGCGCGAGGTCGATGCGTGGGCGCGGCATGATCGAGTCCGCGGCAATCGCGTCGAGCAGCGTGCGCGCGATCTCGTCGATTCGCATCTCGCACAGGTTTCCCGCGTAGTGCAGGCACAGCCCGCCCGGCATCTCGCCGCAGTAGAGCCCGTAGCTGATCCACGTGAACGCGCCGCCACGCGCACGAAGGCGTTGGACCAATGCGCTTGCCTGTTCACCGGTCGGCACTGCATCGCCCGCGATGGACACGATCCATCGGCGACCATCTGCTTCGCGTCGCACCGGTGTCCCATCGGCGAGTGTTGCAGCGTCGGACGGCGGCGTGAACGGCGGCGCGAGGCACGCGCGTCGGCTGCCGCCGATGACGGGCGGATGGCTGAATCGCGCGCCACTTCCGCGTGCGGCCGGGACTCGATGTGCACGAGTCACCGGCGTCGCCGCGCTGCATCCTGCGATCAATGCCGCGAGGGCGATCGACACGTGGCGACCCATGCGGAGGTCAGCCCTACTTCGACTTCTTCGACTTCTTGCCCTTGGACTTGTCGGCCTTCGCGGTCTTGTCGGACTTGGCAGTTTTCTCGGGCTTCGCTGCCTTCTCGGCCTTCACCGGCTTCGCGGGCGCGGCCTCCACGGCCTTCGTCTTCGACGTGACGCGATCGGCGCCGACCGAGATCCCCTCGGGGTACTCGACCGTCTCGAGCAGGTCCTTGCGTTGCTTCGCGACGGCCTTGTCGAGAAGCTTGATCGCATCCACGCGTGCGTCGATCAGCCGGCGATGCTTGCGCGATCGCTTCTGGTCCGAGAGCAACGCGTAGGTGAGCCACGGGAACACCGCGGTCACATCCGAGTGCACATACACGCTTAGCGCGACGCCCTCCGGCGAGACCTTCCCCCACGTGTGTCCTTCGCTCGCGGGACAGGACGAGAGTGCACCGTTGTCCACCGGGTCGACGCAGAACTGCACGTCGATGTCGAAGCCCTCGGTCGGTACGAACAGAATCTGATCGAGGAGCGGCTCACCCTGCAGCGTGTAGTTCTTCGGCACGCCGCCGCCGAGAATCACGACCGCCATCTTCTTGCCGAGACCGCGCAAGCAGTAGTGCTGCGTAGCGCCCATCTCGTACACGTCATCGTTCACGTCGATCTCGAGCTTGAACTCGTCGGGGAACAGTCGCTTCAACTTCACGATGTTGAGGAAGATCGATCCGTCCTGCACCGCGCCGACGAAGATCGGCACGCCGCGGCGATAGCAGGTGGCGAGCAGCGACGGACGCTTCACGTCGAGCGCGTCTTCGATCTCCGCGATGTATTTCCCGAGAAGATTGTGCAACTCGGGGGTCGTCATCTTCCGTTGGAAATCGGGCTGGCGAAGGATCGCGCTGAACAGCTTGTCGGTCTCGAGAAGGGTCTCTTCCCAGAACCCGAGATCGTAGATGCGGATGATGCGTGCGAGACGCAGCGCGAGGTCGCCCGCGTTCGGATCGATCTCGCGAATGCGATGACCGATGATGCGATGCGCGTCGTGATAGAGGTTCGCGCCCGTGGTCGTGAGGCAGTCGATCAGACCGCGCTCGACGAGCGGAATGATGCACGACTGGTGGAGTCCGGCCGGGGTCATCGCGCCCGAGAGCGTGAGGAAGGTGGCGTAGTCGTCGTCCATCGCGCGGGCCATCAGGTCGAACGCGGTGCGTTCCTGGCGGCCGACGAACGCAGGGAAGTACGAGCCGATCACGTCGGCAGGTGACTCGCGTCCGGTGATCCCGTGCATGTCGACGCGGCGCGCATCGTCGAACTCGCGACGCATCACCTCGGGGCGCTCGGCCGCGTCGTTCTTCGGGTTGGATGCGCGTTCGGTGCCGCCCTTGTTCGTCTTGGTCGCCATGGGGCGATGTCTCTACGCCGACCGCTCTCGGTCTGTCCATTAACAGCGTCGAACGTCACGCAACCATGGGACCGGCGTCGCCGTTTTGGCCCCCCGGCATCGAATCGGGGTGCCGGCGAATTCCAACGACGAAGAAAGCCTGCCGCTCAACGCCGAGGCGACCCACATCCTCGAGGAATGCCGCATGGTCCTTCCGGGGATCCAGGCGCTCTTCGGATTCCAGCTCATCGCGGTGTTCAATCGAACGTTCTTCGAGCTGATCTCGCGCGACGAGCGATGCGTTCATCTCGGCGCGATCGGGGCCTCGGCGACGGCGATCGCACTCGTCATGGCACCGGCCGCCATGCATCGCATCGGCGAGCCGGACTCGGTGTCACGGTCGTTCGTCGAATACTCGTCGCGCCTCCTCGCCGTCGGGATGCTCCCGCTCACCCTCGGTATCTGCGGCGATTTCTATCTCATCGCGCGAATCGTGACGGGCAGCGTCACGCTCGCGATCGCGCTGGCCGTCGCTCTCGCGGGTGTGTTCGCGGTGTTCTGGATGCTCATTCCGTTCGCGCATCGGCGTCATCGACGGGCGACGACGCGGCTGCATCGATAGCGCTTCCGGCGTCGAGCGCACCGAGCGCGACCCGGGCGGCCTCGCGTGTCGTCGGGTAGCGAACGCTGGCATATGTGTGCGCGAGTGCATCGATGGCCCGGCGGTCTCCGAGTTCACCGAGGGCGCGGGCGGCGATCGGCGCGAGGCGCGGGTCGTCGAGCAGTGCGATCCATGCATCGAACGCGGCGGGGTCGCGCAGCGCGAGAAGCGCACCGACAGCGCGGTCACGATCGGCATCGGGGACGCTGCGCTCAGTGACCCACGCAGCGAGCACGCGGACACCGTCGTGGTGATTCAAGTGCGCGAGCCCGAGCGCGGCCCGACGAGCGACGTCCGATCGATCCGAAGCGAGTGCGCGTCGCGCGGCCTGGGCGCCGCGTGCGTCTCCGAGCATCGCGAGCGCTACCGCGGCTTCGACGTCACGGTTTGCGAGTGGTGCGATGGCGTTGCGAATCGTGGCGTCTCGCACATCGAGATCGGCCAGCGCGCGAAGAGCCTGTTGCAACGAAGCGCCCTGCAATTGCGTCAACATCGCGGCGGCGTCCGCGGCGGCCGAACGATCGCCCTGGATCACGCGCACGACAGGCTCGGGGATTTCTTCGCTCGGCGCCGTTCCGCGTTCGGCATCGAAGCGTGCATGGCTTCCCTCCCATCCCACCAGCCACTCGCGCATCGTGCGAACGCGGGTTGCCATTGCATCGGCACGGTTCACGCGCTCGGCGGGATCGCTCTCCAGGTCGAACCACGCGCACGAGCCTTCACTCACGTCGCACAGCAACCGCTCGTGACCGTGCGCGATCATGCGCATCGAGCCCGCGCCCGCGTACACCGCCGCATCCGTGGACGCCCCGCGCAATTCGGGACCGAGATCACGTCCGCGCAAACGTGCGGGTCGAGGAATGCGCGCGCCCGCGAGGAGTGTCGGCATCACGTCGACGAGGCTGATCGGTCCGTCGATTCGTCGCGGTGCGAGACCCGGCGCGACGACGACGAAGGGCACGCGCACCTGTTCCTCGTACACGGTGGTGCCGTGAAAACGCCCCCCGTGTTCGCCGAACTCTTCGCCGTGATCCGCGGTGATCACCCACACCACGCGGCGTCCGCGCTGCTCGACTGCGCGGCGAAGCGTCGCGATCGCATCGTCGACCGCGCCGACCTCGGCGTCGTAGCGCGCGAGAGGACCGGCGGACGCGCGTGAATTCGGATGCGACTCGTAGGGCTCGTGCGGCTCGAACAGATGAACCCATACGAAAGCTCTTCGCGTGGGCGGCACGTCGCGGAGCCATCGGGACACGCGGGCGACGCGAGTGGCAGCGTCGTCCCACGATTCGAAGCGGTCCGCGAAGTCGAAACCGCGCGCGTGCAGATCACCGAGTCGCTCGGAATCGACCTGCCAGATCGCGGGCGGATAGAAAGCTGCCGTGCGGTATCCGGCGCGTCCGAGCAGGCCGGCGAGCGTGTCGTGCGGCTGCACGGGCAATCCGAGCGCGCTCACCTCGCGAAAGAACTTCCCGGTCATCAACGACGCGAGCGAGTACGACGTGTGCGGCGTCGAGCAGTACGCGCGATCGACGACCACACCCGCGCCTGCGAGTGCGTCGATTGCCGGTGTGAGTTGCGATGGGCCGCCATACACGCCGAGCCGATCGGCTCGCAACGCGTCGACCGTTACCAGGACGATGTCTGCATCGCCGAAGTCCAGCGCGTCGCCGTGCGAAGCGCGATCGTCGTGAATCGCGGCGCGTCCGCGGGTGTGCGTTGCGGCACCGAGCGCACGCACGACGTAGCTCGCGATCGGCGCCCGTTCGCGCGCGAGTGCCCTTCGTTCGGACGAACGCATCAGAACGGCGCCACCCGCGATGCCCGCGAGACAGATGACCCCCGCGAGTGCGGCGATACGCGCGCGGCCGACGGCTTCGATAAGATGATCGAGATGAAGGTCTCCTTCGATACC
>CBIHQZ010000341.1:0-6849 GCA_966212315.1 uncultured Myxococcales bacterium | reverse complement strand
CGCCGGAGGCTCGTTCCGGCATCTCCCTAGCATCGTCCGGTGAGCTTCACGCGATGGGCGCTTGGCTCACACCCCGGAGGCATTCCTTGCATATCAAACAACTCGCCTTGTGCACGCTCGCGATCGCTGGCGTCGCACTTCCCTCGGCAGCGTTCGCGGATCACACGGTCGGCGCCGGATCGTCGGTGCGCGCCGGACCAGTCGGCGTGTCGGCGGGTGCCGGGGTGCGAACCGGTCACGACGAGCGTCGAAGCGATGATGGCGTTGTCGTCCGCGAGCAGCGCATGGCCGAGGAAGCACCGCTTCGCAGCACGGTGCGCGTCGACGAGCAGTACGAAGTGCCGCTGCAGAGCGGGTGCACGTATCACGCAACCGTGCACGGCACGGTACGACCGGTGGCGGTGATTCGTCGCGAGTCGACATCGCTCCAGCGATTGCGTCCCGACCTGCGCGTGTCGTCGACGGTGCGTTGCCCGAATTCCACCGAGGCGCACATCCAGGAACGCGCGGTTCGCAGCACGGGCGTGACACGAGAGGAGTTCGAACACCTCGTCGCGATCAACGGGAGCGTTCAGCGAATGCAGAACAGTGGGCGGTGCATGTACATGCCGGACTTCGCGTTCACCGATGGCGCGTTGCGACTGAACACGGTGCAGTACCTCTGCCCGTCGGACCGCGGTGGTGCTCGTGGCGGCGGACCCTACGATCGCGATGCGGATATCGATCTGCGGACGCGCTGAAGAAACCGGCACGGCTGGGGCCGTTTTCAGCTCGTGGCGAACAATGCAACGAAGCAGGACCGTCCCCACTTCGACAATGCAACTAAGCAGGACCGTCCCCATTTCCGAGCCCCATTGCTCGCGCTTTCGCGATGACCGCATCGGGATCGGCGCCGGTCGCCAGGGACGCGCGCTGCAGCGCGTACTCGAGGGAGTCACAGATTTCGCTCGGGATCGGGTTGAAGGCCTTCAACGCTTCGAAGGATCCGATCTGCACCTGGCGCTGTTCCGCAGCGGGTGACACGACGGCGAAGGCGCACGAACAGGCTGCCGCGAACGACGGACCGCAACGGATGAACTCGTCCCGCGCCGACTGGTCGGGCTCTTTCATCGCGGGGTCGGCGATCACTACCAGCGCGAGCGGCTTCTGCACCGCACGACGTTGCTCGAGCAGTGCGGTCGTGACCTCGCGAACGGTTTCCGCGGTCGGACGAATGCCCCACACCACGACGCAGATCCCGCCGATTGCGAATGCGTGCTGGCCGCTGCCTCGCGTGGCTTTCATCGCTCTCCTCGAAAGAGTGTGCACGGTTGACGTCGCAGTGGGTGGACGCGAGCGATCGCTGTCAGCGTCGGCGGCCATCGATTGCGCGTCGATCCGGCGCGCCGGGCAGCGTGGTCACGGCGCAGGGGGTGCGTGCGTGCGCATCCACTCGTCACGAACCCGCTGCTCGCGAATCCGTTGCATGTGCTCCAGGTGCTCCGCCCACACACGGCGATGCGCGGCGCGCTTCATCACGTCGTGCGCATACCCAGCGGTGCCGAGAAGTCCGAGGGCGAGGCACACCAAGACGGGGCCGGGCGGGCGCAGACGAGGCAAGAACTCGGCATCGCTCCGCCAGCTGACCAGGGGCTTGTTCACGAATTCCGCGCGCGGGCCGATCGCCGCGTCGCGGTAGTTCGCATCGCGCGAAACCCTCACGACCCCGATGGCGGCGACTTTCTCGCCGACGCGAATGCGATGCTCGAACACCGAGCCTCCCTCCTCGCCGCCGGCCACTTCGAAGTCGAAGCGCACGTTCTTGGGGTCGATCGCGATGCGGCCCGTGCCGTCGTCGATCTCGAACGGGAACACTTTCAATTCGCGTTCGACCTCGGTGATGTCCACCGTTCGAATGCCGGTCAGCCCGATCTCGAGCTTCGTGTCGACGTGGGTGCGGAATTCGATGCGACGCGCCACGCACGGCACGCGATCGAAATAGCTCATGACGTTCGGCTCGGTCGGCTGGACGATTCCGACGATCTTCACGACGGCGTCGGCGGTGTTCGACGCGCTCGAGAGCTTCGTCACGGGAAGCGTCGCGAGACCGCGCGCATCGGCGAGCGTGAGATGAGCGAGTTCGCGATGGTAGTGCAGCACAGCGAAGACGAGGGCCAGGCCGATGCCCGCGAGCGCGACGAAGAGTTCGAGGACCATCATGTGCGTCGCGCGATTCTATCGCGACGCGCGTGGCGCACTACAGCGCGTCGAAGCAGATCTCGACGCGATTGACGATCAACGCGTTCGACGATGCGCCCGGACGAACGCGCAGGAGCACCGTGTTGTCGTCGGGCACGAACGCGATCGTCGCATCGCCCGCGTACCATCGGTACGGCGTCGAGTTGGCCACCAGATTCGCCGGCGTTGCACCATTGCCGGTGAACGTCTGCCACGAGAAGCTGCCGCTCGCGCCCGTCGAGAAGCTTCGACCGTAGATCGCGATCGTCACCGCGCGAATCGCGCTCAATCCGACGGTGCTGAGTTGCACGTCCATGAACGCGGGCGTTTCGAGATCGAACCCGCCCGGGCCGAGAAACGTGTCGTCGTAGATGGGCGAATAACCGATGCTCGTGCTCGCGGCAGACACGTTCCAGCGACTCGAATCCGGGAGCGTGTTCACTTCGTAGCGCGGGTAGGCGGTCGATCCCTGCGAGCCCTGCCAGCTGAATCGCGCGACGTAGTTGCCGGCCGCGCCAGACACGCATCCGCTCGGATTCGCCGTGTCGACGACGACGTCGGTGCGCGCGTCACGACCTGCATCTCGCGGCGCGTCCACGCCGACGTCGAACTGCGCGTCGAAGAACACCCCGGCGTCGGACGCATCGCCCGCATCGCCCGCGTCGGTCGGGCGGGCATCGGTCCGTGCGGCATCGATGTTCGCGGCGTCGCTGCCGGCATCGCGCATCGTGCCCGTGTCGTTCGCCGTCGTGTCGATCGCGGCATCGAATGCGTCGACACGCGGGACGTCGAAACACATGAGTCCGCATCCATCGGTGATGGGCGGATCCGGCGGATGGTTTCCGCACGCGAACATGCCGAGCGAGACAGAAACAGCGACGAACGCGGTCCGCTTCGACATCTCGTTCGTCTCGCTATGCCGTCGCCATCTCGGGCGGATTCAGCGGCCCCGCGATGGGGCAAGCACCCGCGGATCCCTGCAGATCGGCGCTCGCGCACCATCGATACCCTTCGGGCGGCGTCATCGGCGCACCGGGACCACCGGCGTCGGGAGCCACCATCGGGTTCGAATAACACTGCCCCGACCAGTCACCCGACGGACAGCACACGCAGTACCCGCCCTGTGCCGAAGCGACCGCTCTGTAGCCCGGACCGTCGGGCGTTGCGTCCGCAGAAACGTTGGGGTCGGCACACGAAGCCGCGCCGAGGGCCGTGCCGAGTGCGAGCGCGCGAATCACTGAAACGTATCGATCAGCCATCGAAGCACCTCGCGCGCATTGCATCACACCTCGCGCCGCTATGCTCCTGCCGTGGACTCCGTCGGTCCCGACACGGTGCTCGCGGCCGCGTGACGGCGCATCGACGTCTTGCCGACTGCTACGTCGACCATCTTCTTCGCGCGCGTCCACACGCTCTCTTGCAGATACGGAATGCCGTGCTTCTCGCAGAGAGCGCGCACCTTCGGTTGCACGATCTGGTACTGGCGCATCGGCAGGTCGGGCCAGAGATGATGCTCGATCTGGTAGTTCAACCAGAGATGCGCGAAGTCGCGGACGTCGCCGCCGGTGGCGTAGTTCACCGAGCCGAGCACCTGGCGCAAAAAGAAGTCGGCCTTGTCCGCGGGGCGATCTTCGAAGCGATACAGATCGTCGCCCGTGTGATTCGGTCCTACGACGAGGAACGTATGCAGGTTCGTGAGCGCCTCGGCGCCGAGTGAATTCACGAACGCGCTGAACGCGCCCCATGGCCCCGCGATCGGTAAGAACAGCGCGGGGAGAATCGCGAAGTTCAGCGTCGCATACGGGAGGTAGCAATCGGTCCAGAGCGCGAGAAGATCTTCGCGATCGCGTTGCTTCGTGCGGGGCGCGTTCGCGTCGTCGTGCCGCGCGCGCCATGTGCGCATCGTGTTCGGCGCGTAGTACGACGCTCGCCAGGTGAGCGCGAGCAGACCCACGAGCGCGTGTCGCAGCGGCATCGGGAGTGAACTGTTGCGCAGCGCTTCGGTGTTGCGCTCGATGAGATCGGGATCGAGTTCTTCGCCGGTGTTGAAGTGATGAAGCACGTTGTGCTCGTAGATCCACGCTTCGGGCCGCATCCAATCGGCCCAATCGAGGAAGCGGCGCTTGCCGTGCGCGAAGACCTTGCCGGTGTACTTCGCAGGAACGCCGGGGACCTTGTCGTAACCGCGATGACCGACGTGATGCATCATCAGCCAACGCGTCGAGCGGCCGAGTGAGAGCATCGCCACGCTGAACGGATTCGGCGCGATCCATGCGGTCGCGAGACCGAGTGCGGTCGCAGTGCGTCCCCAGCGTTCGATGCGCTGGAGATGGCGCAGATCGTCGGGGCCGAGCGACGCGTCGATTTCGTCGCGAAGCGCGCGGAGGTCCGCGAGGAATGCGGCGCGATCGATGCGGTTCGGATCGAACGACGAAGAGGGTGTGGCTGTGCTCAGCGGAAACTCCCGAGTCAGAAGGCGTTCGGGTCGCTTGTATCAGCAAGCCTGTGTTCCGCGGCGCAAGAACCGTGAACCGGGCACGAGACGTGAACTGTCGGGCTCGCGAAGGTCCTTTCGCGCGGCGTTGTGTCACGCTGCGCCGGAGGCGTAATCGATCGCGACGGGGTTGCCATGAGGAAGCAGATGACGGGTCCGACGGCCGTGTGTGTGTTCGCGGCGTGGTGTGCGGGATGCGCGTCGATGGTCGCACCTTCCGGTGGCGATGCCGGTCCGCGCGTCGACGCGAGCACGGTGTTCGATGCCAGCTCGACCAGCGATGGGACCGCGGTGTCGGATGCGAACGCGATGGGCGACGCGAGCGATGTCTTCGGAATGCCGACCCCGGTGCGCTGCGATCCCGCCGCGCCCGATCGGGTCATCGCTCCCGCCGTATTGTTCTCGGATCAGGCGTTGGGGCTGACCGTCGACTCCCACGGTTCGCAGGGGTGTGGTCGCAACGCGCGTCTCGATCCCAACGCAAACGAGCTGAGCTGGATGTTCTCGGCATGCGGCGGCTGCGTTGATTGCGACTGTGTCGACAGCGGATACGAATCATCGCTCGAGCAGCCTGCACCGATGGTCGGCGACCATGTGTTGCGCGTGAACGATCAGACGCGCCCGTTGCGCGTCATCGCACCCGATGCGTGCGTCGGCGGCGATCAGTTCCCGATGCGCGATGTGCATGTCGAGGTCGTGGGACCGGACCGATCGTTGCGGATTGCACCATCGACGCCGCAGCTGTACTGGGCACACGTCACGGCGACCGAGAATCGATGCTGCGGAACGCCCGCACTCGCGGCGCGCGTGAACGCGATTCGTCCAGTGAACGCGGACCTCGCTGTCGTGCTGTACGAATGCACGCCCGACCCGTGCGATTGCGTCGGAGCGCCGCGCGTGGTCGAAGCGTGGGTGGATCTCGGAGCGCTCTCGTCGGGGCGGCACGGGGTGGTGGTCAGCGGTGCCGCTGCTGTGGTGACGTTCGACGTTCCATAGGGGCCACGCGATGCAGTGACAGCATGCTGTCATTGCGTGTGGCTCGCGATCAGTGAGCCGCCGCGCGCCGATCGCGCCGGGTTTCGAGCGTGAAGAGCGCCAGCGCGGAGGCCTTTCCCTTCACGTGCGCCTCGCCGAGCGGCACGACGTTCATCGCGTCGCCGACCGCGTCGCGCGTGGACTCCGAGATCACGAGCTGGGTACCGAACTGCTTGCACAGCCCTTCGAGCCGCGAGGCCGTGTTCACGGTGTCACCGATTACCGCGTACTCGACCCGATCGCTGGTGCCGAGCGTTCCGACGACGACCGGACCCGTTGCGATGCCCACGCCCATGCGCATCGCGGGGCGGCCGAGACGTGCGCGACGTTCGTTGAGTGTGTCCATCGCATCGAGCATTCCCTGCGCTGCGGCGATCGCACGCACCGCGTGATCCGCGTGACGCAACGGCGCGCCGAACGTCGCCATGATCGCGTCGCCGATGAACTTGTTCACCGTGCCCCCGTGTTCGTGCACCACCGGAACGATCGCTTCGTAGTGTTCGTTCAGCGCCTCGAGCACGTCTTGCGGCTCCATCGATTCCGACATCGCGGTGAAGTCACGCAGGTCGGTGAAGAGCACGGTGACTTCGAGAATCTGTGCCGCGCGTCCCTCGCGTTCGATTACGTCGCGCGCGATGCCCGGGTCGACGTAGCGCCCGAAGAGCGATTTGATCTTGTCCTGCTCCGCGATCGCGAGCCCGGTCGATCGCGCCATGCGACGTGCGTTGCGCGCTGCGAGCGCGACCGTGCCGGCCGAGAATCCGAACAACAGCAATCGCCCGATCCATGGCCCGACACTGCCGTACGACGCGACGCCACGCGGGAGATAGGTAAGCGGGACGACGTGGTGTGCCAGCACGACGACGCCGCCTACGCCGAATGCGCCCATCACGCCCGTGATGAGACAAGCCCATGGGTCCTGCCGCACGCCCGATGCGGCAAGCATGAACATCAGGGCGAGCAAGGGCGGAAGCGCACCGAGTGCGACGCCTTCGGCCGCGGGCGAACGACGAATGAGCACTTCGGCGAACATGAAGAGGACGACGAAGAAGACGTCGCTCGCCGCGCTGATCCGACTGATCGCGGGGCGGTAGGGAACGCGA